>CAZYDK010000054.1:0-8714 GCA_964646025.1 uncultured Campylobacteraceae bacterium
TAAAAGCAAATGTTAGTTTTTGTTTAAAAGATGATAAATTACTACCTTTTAACAATGATTTTGATGATTTTTACACAAGCGTTAGCAATGCTTTAGAACAAAAACTAGAAGCTTTTGTAAATCCTGCTTTTGAGGATATAAGAACAAAGCAAGATAGACAATTTGTTTTTTTAGAGCTTGGTTTTGGGCTTGGGCTTAACTTTTTTTTGTTTGCAAATGAATGTTTAAAACATAAAGATAAAAAGTTTTATTATATTGGATATGAGAAGTATTATCACGATATAGAGATTTTGAAAAAATCTTGGGAGATTTTTGGTTTAAAATCTTTGATGATGGATACATTTATAAATCTTTATCCAATGCAAAGACATGGAATTTATCGCATAAGATATGAAAATATAACCTTGGATTTGGTTTATGGTAAAGAATGTTTAGATGATTATGATTTTTTATGTGATTATGTTTTTGTTGATGGTTTTAAGTCTTCAACAAATACATCTTTTTATGAAGAAGAATTTTTAAAGCAAATAAGTGGTTTTTTGCGTAAAGATTCTGTTTTGTTTAGTTATGCGTCTAATTCTTTGTTTAAAAAGTCTTTGGCTAGTAGTGGTTTTGATGTGATAATGCAAAAGTCTTTATATAAAAGAGAAAACATAAAAGCTATTTACAAAAACGATGTTTTAGATAAAGAAGTTGATGGGTATTTACTAAAAAATCTAAGCAAAGATAATGCTAAAAAGGTAGTCTCAATCATAGGTTCTGGTGTAGCTAGTGCTGTTTTGGCGTATTTGCTAAAAGATTATGAAGATGATGTAAATGTTTTTGAAAAAGATGAGATAAATAGTGGTGCTAGTACAAACGAAATAGGGCTTTTAAGTGCTTTAATCCTTAAAAACTCATCACATATGAAAAGATACTGTGAAGATATGTATTTAAACGCTACAAGATTTTATAAAAATGAGTTTGATATAGTGCTTGAAGGCTGCTATGAACACGCTTTTGATGATGAAAAAATCAAAAGATTTAATGACCAAAAAGATAATATTTTGTATGAGATTGAAAACAATGAAGCTTTTATCAAAAACGGTGGAGCATTAGAGCCTATAAGGCTTGTAAAACAAGTTTTTGAAAAGTCAAATGCAAAAATCCACACTCAATATAACCTAAAATCTTATAAAAAAATAGGTGATAAAATAGAGCTTTGTTTTGAAAATGGAAAAACTTTTTTAACAGATATTTTGATTTTTTGCACGGGAAGTGGTTCAAAAGAGCTTTTAAAAAACGACTTTAAACTATCTATTAATCAAGGTCAAGTAACTTTAGTAAAAGAGTTTTTAAACACTTTAGGTTATAGCACAAAATCATATATCACAAAAGCAAAAAACAGCATTCAAATCATAGGTGCTACATATTATAGAATAGAGCATGATGATACTTTTTTATCTAAAGAGCAAATTAATAAAAACAACTTATCAAACATAAATGATTTTATATCTTTTTATCCACATAAAATAAACGCTAATGATATAAAAATCATAGGGCATAATGTTGGCAACAGATGTTATTCTAGTGATAGATTTGCGATTTTGGGTGGATTTTTTGATAAAGATTGGTGTAAATTAGAGTATAAGGATTTGTTTTTTACAAAACATAAAGCCCAAAAAAGACTTCCTAAAACAAATGTTTATTTAAGCATAGCTCACGGTTCAAGGGGTCTTGGAAGTGCTATTATGGGTGCAAATATCATCATATCAAGCATTTATGGTGTTCCAAGTGGGTATTTAAAAAGTATAGAAAAACAAACACATCCTACAAGGTTTATTTTTAGAGAGCTTAAAAAATCATGAGAAAAAAAACAAAACTTAGCTTAAGATTTATGATATTTATGTTTTTTTATCAGATTTTTACCACTATTTTTATGTTTTTGCCTCCACTTTTAGGGGTGATTTTTTGTGCTATTGTTTTAAACATAGATAAAGACAATAAAAACGACATTTATCTTGCTTTTATTTATCTAGTATTTATTGAAAGTTTGCATAATTTTTATATCTTTTCTAGCATATTTGGTTTTTTTATATTTTATTATAACTTTGCAAGTTGGCTTAAATCTAGTTTTAAATTTCAATACATTTTGCTAGTTTTACTTGTTGCTTGTGGTTATTTTTTTACATTGTTTGTAAATATTTTTTTATCTTATGTTTTTAATGATGAGTTTATTAGTTTAGATTTGATTTATTTTTATTATATTTTTATAGAAAGTATTATTTGTATAGTGTTTTTTAAAGGTTATATCGTATGAGAATGCGTTTTATCATTGGTTTTATTACCTTATTTTTCATTCTTTTGCTTGTTAGGATTTATTATCTTTGTATTAAATCTAACGCATATTATGAAGAATTATCTTTAAAAAACTCAATCAAAACAGAATATTTACCACCTATTAGGGGTGCTATTTTAGATAAACACAATACCCCTTTAGCTATAAACCAACTTGGTTTTAGTATAAGCATAAAACCACATTTATATATTTATAAAAAAGAAGAAGAATTAGAAAAAATTCTTAGCTTGATTACGGGCTGTCTTAAAGAACAAGATTATGAAAAATTATATAAAACATATAAAAGACAAGATAGTTATTATAATCAAGATTATATAGAAATTATTGATTTTGTTGATTATGATAGCGGTAGCAAGTGTTATTCTATGTTAAATCTTATAGATGATATCAAGATTTTTCCAGCTACAAAAAGATATTATCCATACGCGCATGTTGCTAGCCATATCATAGGTTATGTTGGAAAAGCAAATACCCAAGATGTAACAGATGATGATATAGCAAAGATTACAGGTTATGTTGGAAGAAGTGGTATGGAAAGATACTACAATTCTTATTTACAAGGTGAAAAAGGCGTTAAAAAAATAAAAGTAAATGCCTTAAATAAAGACTTAGGAACAATCTTTGAATCTATGCCAAAATCAAAAGATATAAAATTAAACATTGATTTTAGGCTTCAAAAATATCTTAGCAATTTATACAAAGATAAAGAAGGTGCTGTTATTATACTAAATATTGAAAATGGCGAAATACTTGCAGCAGGAAGTTATCCAGAATATGATTTAAACCCGTTTGTTGGTGGTATATCTCAAGCTAAATGGGACGAGATAATTAAAAGCTTAAAGCACCCATTTACAAACAAGCTTGTAAATGGACTTTATCCTCCAGGAAGTATTATTAAAATGGGGGTTGGACTTAGCTTTTTAGAATCTGGTAAATTAGATGCAAATACAACATATAATTGTACGGGAACTTTTTTGTTTGGTGGAAGGAAGTTTCGTTGTCATGTGCTTTGGGGGCATGGAAAGATGAATTTAAACGATGCAATCCGTGCAAGTTGTGATGATTATTTTTATAAAGGTAGTTTAAAAGTAGGAATTGACGCCATATCAGATACTTTAATGGAGCTTGGTTTTGGGCAAAAAACAGGCGTTGATTTGCCAAATGAATTTGTTGGTGTTGTCCCAAATAAATTTTGGAAAAGTCAAAAGTTTAATCAGCCTTGGTATAACGGAGAAACCTTAATCACAAGTATAGGGCAAGGAAACTTTTTATCAACTCCTATGCAAGTTGCAGTTCATATGGGGATTTTGGCAAAAGGCTATAAAGTAACTCCGCATTTTATAAATCAAATCGGAGATGAGAAGATAGTTTTTGAAAAAGAGCAAGTCATTGACCCAGCTAACAAACAAAATCTACTTATCTTACAAAAAGCTATGTATGATGTGGCAAATCATATCAAAGGAACAGCTACAAGGCATTTTAAAAACTCATATATAACTTTAGCCGCTAAAACAGGAACAGCTCAAGTTGTAGGTATTAGCCAAAATGAGAAAAAAAGAATGCTAGAAGAAGATATGGAGTATTATACTAGAAGTCATGCTTGGGTTAGTGCATACGGACCTTATGAAAACCCAAAATACGCAGTGGTTGTTTTAGTAGAGCATGGAGGGCATGGTGGTGTTACATCAGGCCCACTTGTAGCAGATATTTTTAACAAGCTTGTAGAATACGGTTATATAGATATAAAATATGTAAAAAAAGAGTTTAAAGATATAGTAACGCAAAAGCTAGAACAAAATAAGGCTATAAAGTGATTATATATCAATATCAAAACGCATATAGATATAATACCGATAGCTTGATTTTGTGTTATTTTATAAAAAAGCATTCTAAACAAAACATAAAAAAAGCTCTTGATATAGGTTCTGGAAGCGGGATTTTGTCTTTGTTTGTAGCAAGAGAATTTGATGCGGATATGGACTGTATTGATATAAATTATGAAAATGTTTTTTTAAGTTCTTATAATTTTTATAAAAATGGTTTTTTAAGCAAACAAACGAAATTTTATAATTTTTTGCTTGGTGATTTGGGTGGTGAGAGTTTTACTAGCTATGATTTTAGTAAAAAAATAAAACAAGATATATCAAAACAAACTTTACACCAAAAATATGACTTAATTATATCAAACCCACCTTTTTACAACTCAAACCAATCATCAAAAACCACTCATCAAGATATGAGTAAAAATGCTAAATTTTTACCAATCCAAAGCTTTATTAAAAACGCTTATAAACTTTTAAAGCCAAAGGGAGAGTTTATTTTTTGTTATGAGAGTGTTTGCTTTGATGAAGTGATTTGTGAGCTTGTTTTAAACAAATTTAGCATAGAAAAAATACAATTTTTTAGCACCACTAAAGCAAAAAATCCTAGACTTATGTGTATAAAAGCTAGAAAATGTATAAAAACCCAAAACGAGATTTTAAAAAATATAAGTTATGATGATGAAGTTTTTATGAGTGAAGTTTATGAGCTTTTAAACTTTCAAAGCTGTGATATGAAGCAGAGTTTAGATGAGATTAGGAGTAAAAGATTTTGATAAGCGCTAGTGGATATGATTATGTTTTTGATGAAAATGCTTGTAAAAGTTGTGGCGGGAAGTGTTGCACTGGAGAGAGCGGATATATTTTTATAGACCAAAATGAGATAGAACAACTAGCAAAACATCTAAATCAAAGCGTAGATGAGTTTATAAATACATATTTATATAAGGTTGGCTACCGCTATAGTATAAAAGAAAAAACACATAAAAACGGATATGCTTGTGTGTTTTTTGACAATGGTTGTAGCGTGTATCCTAATCGCCCAAAACAATGTAGGACTTTTCCATTTTGGGAGTATTTTAAAACGCATAAAAAGGAGCTAGAACAAGAATGTCCTGGAATAAAGTTTTTATAATATCTTTTGCGATTATTTTGATATCTTGTGCTAAAAATATCATTCAAAATACATATTCATACTATGATGATAATGAGAATTTAAGCTATCTAAAAGCACTTTATAACGAAAACAACGATAATACTAAAAACGCTATAAGTGGGTACTATGATTTGTATAAAAAATATAATGATGAGTATTATTTTAACCAAGCAGTGATTTTATCAATGAAAACAAAGGATAAATCTTTAATAACCCTTGTAAGTAAGCATCCAAAAAATGAAGCTAGTGTTGCAATTGAGACAAAACTAGACAAGCAAAATGATTTATCAAAATATCAAAACCTAAAGCATTTATCACAAAAATACAAAAAAGAGTTTTATCTTTATGAGACACTAAAGCTATGTAATAACTCTAAAAAAAGTATAGCAGGTGATGCGGCTATTTATAAAATGTGTCAAAAAGATAAAAAAGAGCTTACTAATCTTAAAGATTATGTAAATAAAAAACCTATTTTTTATGATTTAGAATACAAGCATTACTCATATCCGCTTTTGCTTAAGGAGTTGCTAGAGTTTGATATGCTTTATGATGGCGGTAAAAATAAATCAGAGCTTTTAAAAAATATCAATCTTAAAAACTTGAAATGCTCTAGCAATCTTAGTGAGTGTTTAAGTACTTTAGATGTTTTGGCTTTAGAAAAAGACTATGATAATTTTTTTGATTTAGCAGATGAAGTGCGTAAAAATCTAAGCTATGATATGATGAACTTTTTAAATGTTATGAAGTTTGACGCATTTTATTTTAAGCTTTTAAAAGATGATAAAAAGGCGGCTTTTAGGTTTTTAAAAGATTTTTACTTTTCTTATAAAGATATAAACACATCAAAATATCACGAAAATTTTATAAAAAATGATTTGGATTTTAAGGCTTTGGATTTAGATAATGCAACTAAATATAACTTTTTTTATACTATATCTTTACAAAAATACTTAGCTAATGGTGTTTTAGATAATGCAAATATAAAACTAGATTTAAAAAACGCTAAATTTGATGAGCTTAAATACTTTTTGATTTTATCAGATGATGATAGTTTTAACTCTTTGATATCAAAATACGAGCCAAGTAAGTTGCTACCTAAAAATCATATTTTTATATCTTTAAGGTCAAGTCTAAATAATCTTTATCAAGGCAACTGTGTCAAAGCTAAAGATGATTTAAAAGATATTAAATTAAAAGTTGGTTTTGATGATGATTATAATGTTATGGTTGGAGAATACATTTTTGATATAGACCAGCTACAATCAGTGCTTGAAAACTGCATAGAGCAAAAGAGATGACATGAGCGAGTTTTCTTATGATTTACTAGGTAGAAGTCTTAGCGGAAATCCTTTTTTTCCAAAAGATGTAAGCGGTTTTTTACACAAACAAACGAAATTTATAAAAACCATAAAATCTTTTGATGATTTTAATCCAGATGATATTTATGAGGCTTATTTGCTTAGTTTTATAAATGATGAAGTTAGTATGCTTAAAAGATATTCAAATAGCGTGATTTTATATAATGCCACACTAAAAGACGAAAAAGATTTGCTAAAAGCTTTGGTTTATGGGTGTGATGGCGTTGTGCTTAGTCATAAAAACTACAATCTTTCAAAAACAGCTACTCATTTTGGGCTTAGTGTGATTTTTGAAGCAAAAAGTAAAACAGAGCTTATAAAAGCTAGTTTTTATAAAGCTGATATTTTTTATGTAAGCAAAAATCTTTTTAGCTCTATACCAAAAAACAAAATCATAATTAGCAAAGATAAAGATGAGCTTGTAAATGGAGTGATTATATGAAAAGCATAAAAGCACCTTGGAGAGCGAAGTATTTTGATAGACAAAAAACAAATTCTTGTCCTTTTTGTGAGGTTTTAAATGATAGTAATGCCAAAATCATACATAAAGGCAAGAATTGTTTTGTGCTGATGAACAAACACCCATACTCATACGGACATATAATGGTTATACCTTATGAGCATAAGAGATTTTTAGATGAGATAGAGCTTTGCGTGTGGGATGAAATGAGTCATCTTGTGCGTATTTTTGAAAAAATTTTAAGACAATCTTTAAACGCTGGTGGCGTAAATATAGGTATGAATCTTGGCGAAGTAGCAGGAGCTTCAATAGCTGCACATATGCACTATCATTTGGTTCCTAGGTGGTTTGGAGATACAAATTTTATGGCTACTATAGGAGAGACTAGAGTTTTGGGTGCTAATGAAGATGATATATATAAGATTTTAAAAAAGGCATTTGATGAATATAATACCGCCAGATGAATGGTATGATAATGAATATGATTTGATAATTGACGCTAGAAGTCCGTCTGAATTTTCTCACTCACATATAATTAACTCTACAAATTTTTACACCCTAAGCGACGCTGAGCATGAAGAAGTAGGAAGTGTATATAAGCACAATAAACTAAACGCTAGAATTATCGGCGCAAGATATGCTTGTTTAAACATAGCGTCTTTTTTAAATGATATACAAGATAAGGTTAAACCTTATTCTAAGATAGGAATTTATTGTGCTAGGGGAGGGCAAAGAAGTGAGAGTTTTGGCATGGTGCTATCTATGATTGGCTATGATGTAAGTAAGCTAAAGGGTGGTTATAAAGAGTATAGAAACTATGTTTTGTCAAAACTAGAGCAAGATTTTAAAAGCTTTGATTTAAAGCTTTTAAGCCTTTGTGGAAATACTGGCGTTGGCAAATCAAGACTTTTAAAGCTTTTAGATTATAAAGTTGATTTAGAAGGTATGGCTAAGCACTATGGTTCTGTTTTTGGTGTTTTAGCGGGGGTGCAACCTAGTCAAAAATACTTTGATGATATGCTTTTTTATGAGTTAAATAAATTTAGTAAAAACAACATAAAATCCATTTTTATAGAGGCTGAAAGTAGAAAAATAGGCAAAATAATACTTGGTAAAAGTATGTATGAAAGTATGAATGAAGCCTTTAAAATACTTTGTGAATGTAGTATGGAGCTTAGGGTTTTAAGATGTGTGGAAGATTATAAGATGATAGATTTTAATACTTTTTCTAGATGTCTTTTAAGGCTTAAACCATATCTTAGCAGCGAAGTTATAAACACTTTGGCAAAACATTTTGAAGCAAAAAATTATAATGATGTGGCTTATACACTTTTAAATGATTATTACGATAAGGTTTATAAAAAACCAGCAAAAGTAGATTTTGTACTAAATCTTGATGATTTAAACAAAGCTCGTGCGGTAGCTCTTGAACTTTGGGCAAGTTTGTCTTAAACAAACGAAATTTAAGCTCAAATTTCGTTTGTTTTTTGGTGGCGATGTTATTTTTCCTCGCTTTTTTTCTTAATTTCATCTATACTATTTACGATGATTGCGATGATTAGGTTCATTATGATAAAGGTGC
>CAZYDK010000055.1:0-8703 GCA_964646025.1 uncultured Campylobacteraceae bacterium
TAAATTTTACCAAATGCCTTTTTGAAGCTAACTAGACTAGAATGTTAATTATTGGCAACTATGTTGCATTTAAACACTTTTAACGCTAAATCACTATATATTGAAAGCAAATTAGCTATATGCTTTTTGTTGTCGTATCAGCTAAACAAACGAAATTTAATCAAACCACAGATACTTAAATCTACCAAAAAAATAAAACTAGTAAATAAAACCAAAATAAAGTTTAGCTCATTTTTAAAAAATAATCTAAAAGCTAAAACCACTACTTAAAAACTTATTAAAACTACCTAAACCAAATAACACCACCACTTCTTTTTATCATTTTGGTATGGCTGATTAAAGCGGAGTTTATCAAAATAAACCACTTCCAAATTTCGTTTGTTTGAGTTGGTTTAATTGAAAAAAAAAAGGGGGGGGTGATTTGGGTTTTTTAGGGTTTTAGATAATTTTATTTGTTTAGCAAACTCAAGCCTATCAAACAAACGAAATTTGGGCTACACATTCAAGTGGGTTAGATTAGAAAATTATATAAGATGACAAGTGTTGCTTTGAAACGCTTTTTGAAAAGTGTTTCATTAATGTTTTTTGCTATTGTCTTGTTTTTGTAAAACAAACGAAATTTAAAACCAACCAAAATCAATACTTAAAACTTTGCCAAAAGTATTAGGCAATGCTAAACAAACACTTAAAACTTTTAAAAAAACAAAGCTTTATCAAACACCAAGCGAGCACATTTGACCCCTCACTCTAGCCATTTTTTAGTTGGTTTGAGTGAATGGGTCGTTTAAATTTCGTTTGTTTAGTAGATTATAACCTCTACATTTTGGCTACCATGAACCCCAAAAACGGTTATAAGCTCAATATCCGCTGTTCTTGATGGACCTGCTAGATAAATGATATTTGTAGGAAGTTTTTTGCCTTTTGCTTTGTATTGTCCGCTAAGTCTTTCAAGACCTGTTGTTAAAGACCTTGTGATTTCATCTTTGTTTAAAAGTATTATGCAAAGTGGCACAGCAAGGCTAAGCATTCTAGCTCCCATATCGCTATGACAGCATAAAACCCCATGAGAGCTTACTCCAAACGCTGCATTTATCACAGAAAAATCACTATGAAAAACAATATCTCTCATCTGCTCTATGTCTTTATCAAAACATACTTTTTGAGTGGCATTGATTTTATCCACCATATCATCATCAAAATCTCCAAAACTGCTTATATTTGGTGGATAAAGCATTTTTTGGGCATTATATTTTGCTGTTATTTCGTTGATTTTATCCACTACTTTATCTTTTTCACAAAGGTGGGTTATGTATTTGTTTTCATTCATCTTAGTAATAAGCTCATTTAGCATATCATCACTTTGTAAAATATGCACAGACGGGTCTAAGGTTTTTATGTTTTCTAGCTCTAGTTTAGGCAAAGCATTTAGGATTTGTTCTTTTGATTTTGTGCTAATTTGCTTTATAATCTCATTCATAGCTAACCCCTTTTAAGTTTTGTAAATCTTTGTATAAATTACCATTAAGTTCTGGCAAGTCTTTAAACTCTTTCCAGTTTTTAAGCACAGGTATAACACCTCCAAGACTTTGGACTAAAAAGTTTGCTTTGCTAACATTTGCCATAGCAAAACGCCAAGTGCCACCTTTTGTAGCAACGCTAGTAAATCCATTAAAAATCATTTGCTCTGTTTTGTTTTTATAAGTTTCTACTTTTTCATTTCTTAGTTTTCTTATAAGTTCTGCAAGCGGGATTTTAACAGGACAAACACTAGAACACCTTCCACAAAGAGAACAAAAACTAAGTATATCAGCATGTTTTTGCATACCAAAAAGCTGTGGAGATATAACAACACCGATAGGTCCAGGATATACAGCCGCGTAGGCATGTCCGCCGATTTTATCATACACAGGACAAAAGTTCATACAAGCTCCACACCTAATACACCTTAAAGCTTCATATTGTTCTTTGTGGTTTAAAAGATTTGTGCGGTTGTTATTTACCAAAATCACATGAACTTCTTTTGGACCATCAAAATCACCTTCTTTTCTAGCTCCTGTTATGATGTTGTTGTATGCAGGAATAAATTGCCCAGTAGCTGATGGAGTTAGCAAGGTATCTGTTGTGGCTGCGTCTTTGAAAGTTTTTACCACTTTTTCTATACCGCAAATTGCCACATGAATATCTGGTGCGGTGGTGCACATTCTTCCGTTGCCTTCATTTTCTATAAGCCATATAGCCCCTTCGCTTGAGATAGCAAAATTTACTCCACTAACGCCCATTTGTAGCTTTTCAAATTGATTTCTTAAGTGCGTTCTTGCTATTGCGTTTAGTTTTTCTGGCTCTTCTTCTTTGCTTGAGTTTAGTCTTTTTTCAAAAATATCACCAATTTCATATCTGTTTTTATGTATAGCAGGAACAACAATATGCACTGGTGTTTCATGCTCAAGCTGAAGTATAAGCTCTCCAAGGTCTGTTTCTACGGCATTTAAGCCTTTGTTTTCTAAGTAGTGGTTTAAGCCTATTTCTTCACTAGCCATAGACTTGCCTTTTAAAACTTTGTTTATGTTTTTTTCTATCATTAGCTGATAGATTATTTCACAGGCATCTTCTTTTGTGTTTGCAAAATGCACATTCATACCATTTTTGGTGGCATTTTCTTCAAATTCTAAAAGTCTTTCTTTTAGATTTGATAAGGCATTGTTTTTGACAGCTTTTGCTTTGCTTCTAAGTCCGTCCCAATCAGTAAATTTTGTTTCAATCAGTTTTTTTCTATTTCTTTGGAGCGTATGCATAGCGTTTGTTAGGTTTTGTCTAAGTGCTTTGTTTGAAAGCTTTTCATGAACTAAGTTTTTATGGTCTTTCATAACGCCTCTCCTTTGATTCTTTTATAAATAAACTCATATAAATGAATAGCCTTTATATCACTTTTCATTCTTGTAAGGGTTCCGCTTATATTTAAAAGACAGCCACCATCAGCACTTATAATGTATTTAGCACCTGTTTTGATGATATCTTCGCATTTACTAAGTGCCATAGCGTTGCTAATTTCTGGCTCTTTTACGCTAAAAGTTCCGCCAAATCCACAACACTCTTCTTCATTTTCAAGCCTAATCACTTCTACATTTTCTAGCTTAGAAAGTAGCCCAAGTGATGCGTCAATACTTTTTTGAACCCTAAGGGCGTGGCAGTTGCTATGCCAAGCGACTTTGATTTTTTCGCCTTTATCTTCATAATTTACATTTAGCTTATCATTTAAAAATTGACTTAATGTTGTAACTCTTGAGCTAAAATTTTTGATTTTTTCATAATTTTCATCATCTTTAAAAAGTTCTAGATAATCATGCCCCATCATACCCGCACAACTTCCACTTGGAACTATGATTGGATAATCTTCATTAAACAAATCCGCATTAAATAAAGCGATTTTTTTACTTTCTTTAAAATATCCTGTGTTATAACTTGGTTGCCCGCAACAGGTTTGGTCTTTTTTAAAGACCACTTCCACACCTTCATTTATAAGTAGTTTTACTCCAGCTAATGCCATTTTAGACGTAGCTGCCGTACCTAAACAGGTCGCAAAAAAATAAACTTTCATTTTAGTCCTTTCAAGAAATTACCATAAATGGTAGATAATGAGCTATAGCATAAATCCAAATTCCTATGATTATGATTAATGCAACAGCGTATTTAAGAGTAAATTTAAAAAGTTCTCCCTCTCTTCCTACAAGCCCAACAGCAGCACAAGCAACGGCTATACTTTGAGGGCTTATCATTTTACCTACAACTCCACCAGCACTATTTGCCGCTAAAAATAAAATTTCACTCATATTTAAATTGTTTGCAGTGGCTTTTTGTAAAGCTCCAAATAAAAGGTTTGCACTTGTATCCGAGCCTGTTAAAAATACTCCAACCCAACCAATAAGTGGTGAGAAAAACGCAAAAGCATCGCCTGTTGCAGATAATGCCACACCTAAAGTAGCACTAGCGCCACTATAATTTGTAATATATGCAAAACTAACAACAAGTCCTATTGTTACAATAGGCATAGCCATTTCACTTAAAGTTGCGCTAAAGCAAGATATGGCGTCTTGTTTTTTAACTTTTAAAACAAAAATTGCACTAAGCGCTGCAAAAAATATAGCTGTTCCTGCTGTATTTATAAGACTTATAGAATAAGTTAAAGGCTGGTTTGAAACCGCTGCACCTTCTACTAATGTAGGCTTTATGATAGTAAGTCCGTCAAGATTACTAAACCCTATGCTTATATTTGTAAATGATAAAAAGTCTTCAAAACTAGCCAAAAAGCCACAATTTTGTGATAGTTTTGAGTAAGGAATGTTCCAAAATGCTATAAAAACTATAAGCAAGATAAAAGGCGACCAAGCTAACAAAACTTCTTTTGTGCTAAATTTTTTTGACTCAAATTTCGTTTGTTTGTCAAATCTAAATATATTTTTAGGTTGCCAAATAAACATAAACAAAGCAGAACAAAGCAAAGAAATCACAGCTGAACCAAGCCCTGCAAGCTCTGCTCCTTGATAATTTGATATAAAATACTGAGATAATGCAAAACTAAATGCAGCTATAAAAACAACAGGGAAAGTTTCTTTTATGCCTTTTATTCCGTCTATTAAAAATATTATAAAAAATGGGATAAAAATACTAAGTGGGGTTAAAATCCTACCAACCATAGCAGCAACAGGCAAAGACTCAAGCCCAAGACTTGATGTCATAGCTATAACAGGTATTCCAACTGCTCCAAAAGCCACAGGCACGGTGTTTGCTATCATACAATATCCTGCTGCTTGAAGTGGTTTTAAGCCAAGTCCAACCAAAAGTGCCGCAGTGATAGCTACCGGACCTCCAAAACCTATCGCACCTTCTAAAAATCCACCAAAACAAAAACCGATTAAAATTACTTGAATTCTATGGTCTGGTGTAATTTGCATAATGGTTTGTTTTAAGATTTCAAATTGACCTGATTTTATAGATAACTTGTATAAAAATATAGCAGCTATGATAATCCAAGCTATTGGCCAAAGACCATTTGTAAAACCTAAAATAAAACTAGCAAAAGCTCCTTTTGCTGGCATACCATAAACAAAAATTGCTATTAAAATAGCAAAAACTACTGTAAAAAATCCACAAATATGTGCTTTTAGTTTTAAAAAAACCAAACACATAAAAAATACCACAATCGGTATAAGTGCAACTAGTGAGCTAAGCCAAATGTTGCCAAGCGGGTCAATTTTAGGGATAAACTCCATAAAAAACCTCCTAAGATATTAAATTTGATAATTAATTTTAATAATTCAAATATACTTAAGAATACTATATATCACAATGATACTCAAAAAAAATAAATAATAAATTTATAATATTATCTATATTGATAAATTGATTTTAAATATGTTTTATGTATTTTGTTTAAAAGTTTAAATTAAATTATAATTTTGTTGAAAGTTAAAATGATTTTGCTATACTTTTTGTTTTTTAGTTGAAAAGTAAGAGTATGATAAAAGCAAAAAAACATTTTGGACAAAATTTTTTACAAGATAAAAGTATTTTAGAAAAAATCACTCAAGCCATACCCAAAGATACGCAAAATATCGTTGAGATTGGGCCTGGCTTAGGTGATTTAACAAAAGAGCTTGTGAAAAAAGCTAAAGTTAGGGCTTATGAAATTGATACTGATTTGATAGTTTTGCTTGAGAAAAACTTCAAAGAAGATATAAAAAATGGCACTTTAGAGATAATCAGCGGCGATGTTTTAAAGTTTTTTGAAAAAGGACTTTTTGGTAGTGATTATTTTTTATGTGCGAATTTGCCTTATTATGTGGCAACAAATATAGTTTTAAATGCCTTAAAAGATGAAAAATGCAAAGGCATTTTAGTAATGGTTCAAAAAGAAGTTGCAGAAAGATTTGTTGGTAAAGATTTTTGTGTTTTAAGTGTGCTAAGTGGGTGTATTTGTGATAGCAAAATTATATGCGAAGTTCCACCCACTAGTTTCAATCCACCACCAAAAGTAGATTCTGCGGTTATGTATTTGGATAAGAAAAAAAACTATAAAGATATTTTTGAAAATGATATGGTTTTTGATAGGTTTTGTGAATTTTTAAGAGCCTGTTTTAGCTCTCCAAGAAAAAAACTCATCTCAAACCTTAAAGGGTATCAAAATATAAAAGATATTTTATCTTTCATAAGCGAAAACACAAGAGCACACGAGCTTAGCGTTGAATTATTCCTTGAAATTTTTAAAAGGATAGAAAATGGAAGAAAAAAATGAAACAACTAAGCCTAAAAAATCACGCCCAAAGCAAAAAAAACCAGAAAAAAAGCATAATGTTGAAGAGGCTAAAGTAGAACAACAAGAAAATTATGTAAATGTTCGCCCTGCAAGAAGCTATGAAAACGCTGATAATGAAGATGAAATCATAGAAGAGTTAGAAGAGCAAACCGCAAAAAAGAAAAAAAAGCGTAAAAAAAACAAATCTTTAGGTATAAAGCTAAAAGGCGATGAAAAGTGGCAAAAAGATTTAATCGCTACAATGAAAGCAAATGAGCTAAGTCATCAAAAACGCCTTGAACCATGGAGAGAGAAAAAAGGTAGTGGAAGTATAAAGATAACTCCACTTGGAGGGCTTGGACAAATAGGTGCAAACATTACAATCATAGAAACTCAAACAAGTGCACTTATAATTGATGTTGGTATGAGTTTTCCTGATGATAGTATGCATGGGGTTGATATAGTTGTACCTGATTTTAGTTATGTAAGAAAAATCAAAGATAAGATAAAAGCTGTTATCATAACTCACGCTCATGAAGACCACATCGGTGCTATGCCGTATTTTTATAAAGAGTTTGATTATCCTATCTATGCAACTCCGCTACCACTTGGCATGATAGCAAATAAATTTGAAGAGCACGGATTAAAGGATAAAAAATCACTTTTTAGACCTGTTGAAAAAAGAAAAGTTTATAAAATAGATGAATTTGAAGTTGAGTTTATACATACAACGCATTCTATTATAGATAGTTCTGCTTTGGCTATCAAAACTCCTGCTGGTGTGATTTTTCATACTGGGGATTTTAAGGTTGACCATAGTCCTATTGATGGTTATCCTATGGATTTACACCGCATAGCTGAGTATGGAGAAAAAGGAATTTTATGTCTTTTAAGCGATAGTACAAACTCTCATAGAGAAGGGGTTACAAAAAGTGAAAGCGTAGTTGGTGGGACTTTTGATAAGATTTTTTCTAAATCAAAAGGCAGGGTGATAATGAGTACTTTTAGCTCAAATATACATCGTATTTATCAAGCTATAGAGCATGGAGCAAGATATGGTAGAAAAGTATGTGTAATAGGGCGTAGCATGGAGAGAAACCTTTATTGTGCTATGGAGCTTGGATATATAAATCTTGATAAAAAAATGTTTATAGATGCTGATGAGCTTGCTAAAACTCCAAATGATAAAGTTTTAATCGTTACAACAGGAAGTCAGGGTGAGAGTATGAGTGCTTTATATAGAATGGCTACAAACGAACACCGCCATGTAAGTATAAGCGAAGAAGATACTATCATAATATCCGCTAAGGCAATTCCTGGCAATGAAACTAGTGTAAATGCTGTGATAGATTTGTTGCTTAAGGCTGGTGCTAGCGTAGCATATCATGAGTTTAGTGAAATCCATGTAAGCGGTCACGCAGCACAAGAAGAGCAAAAACTTATGATAAGACTTTGTAAGCCTAAGTTTTTCTTACCTGTTCATGGTGAATACAATCATATTTTACGCCATAAACAAACCGCTATAGAGTGTGGTGTAGATGAGAAAAATATACTTTTGATGAGCGATGGAGACCAGATAGAAATTAGCCACAAAAGTATAAGAAAAGTAAAATCAGTAAAAATAGGCCGCACATACATAGATAATCAAGTAAATCGTGAAATCTATCACGACCTTTTAAATACTCGCCAAAATCTAGCAAACCATGGTTTGGTGCAAGTTCATTTTAGGCTAGATAATCATACAAAAATGATAGATGATGTAAAGGTTATGAGCTTTGGTATCATCTCAAATCGTTTTAATGATAATTTTTCAAAAGATACAAAAGAGCATTTAAAGCTCATTACAGCTGGTCTTAATGAAAAAACTATAGATAATGTTAAAAACTATGAAACGGCTATAAAAAATGCACTTAAAAAGTATTATTTTAAACAATACAAAAAATATCCAATTTTAGTAATTGATATCATAAGAGAGTAAAAATGAAAAAAGTATTTGGTGTGGTTTTGGTTTGTGGAGTGCTTAGCACAGAGGCTTTTGCATGGCTTGATTGTGATAGAAAACTTGGGATTTTAGAGCAAAAAATCAACATAGCAAGAAGCTATGGAAACTACAATCAAGCCTATGGTTTGCAAAGAGCTTATGATAGGATTTTGGCTAAGTGTAGTGGGTATTATTATGGTGGATATAACGGTGGGTATGTTAGGGATTTTAATACAGCTAATACTCTTGATACGGGTAGGTATTATTATGAAAATACTGCTAGAGGTCAAAACAGCTCTTATCAAACAAACGAAATTTATACAGAGTTAGATTATATCAATGAAGATATAGAAGATATAGATTATGAAATTAAAAAGCTAGAAGCAAGAAAGCAAAAGCTAAAAGAACAAAAAGCAAAGTTTGAAAAATCAAA
>CAZYDK010000056.1:0-8694 GCA_964646025.1 uncultured Campylobacteraceae bacterium
AAATTTCGTTTGTTTAGTCAATATCTATCCATCTATGTAAAAGTTCTGATAAAACAACAGTTGCATAAGAGCCTTTTTGCAAAGTAAATTCTACGCAAAAATGAGCGTTTTGCTCATCATAAAAACATTTATGTTCTTTTATAAAACTCCATAAATATCTTCTATCACCATTTAAATCCTTGCATAAATCATAGCTTTGATGATAAATTTCATCTTCTAGATTTTTTGCATAACCTGTATTTGTCATAGTTTTTCCCGGCAAAAGTCCCGTTGGAGATATTTCTTTATTTGCAAATCTTTCAAAATCACAATCTTTTAAAACAAAAAGCTTACCGTATGGATAATGGCACATTATCTCTCCGCTTATTAATTTAAACAATGTTTTTTGACTTGTGATTTTTTTGGCTTCATCTTGCGAGATTTTATAAATTTGAGCTAGTTCGTTAGCGTTAAAACTATTTGCTAGATGGCTTAGCTTCATTCTCAAACTAGCATAGTCATTAAAAAGCTTACTTTGATAAGCACTAATTAAAAAATTTGATAATTTTTTATCTTTTAACTTTTTTTCTTTTTTTAAAATTTGTTCGCCTTGTATGTAATTATCGCCAAATTTTCCAAAGCGTTGATAACCAAAGTAGTTTAAAAAGCCATTTGTTGCTATATTTAAAAGAGCTTGCTCTAGCTTCAAAGCATCAACTTTGCTTACTTTTTTAAGTCTTATAAAAAATTTATTACCTTTTAAATGTCCTAATTTTATTTTATTATTATGTAAAAATGTGTCTAAAATTTTTATATTTTGGCCTTCAATTTTATGTAGATTTTGAGAATACTTTTTATTTATAGATATATATTGAGATGTTAATCCTTGCTTGTCTTTCAGTCCTGCATATCCTATCTCTTTGATACTTATACCTAGCGTTGAACTTATGATTTTTAAAATTTCGTTTGTGCTAAGTGATTTTTTTTGTAGATGTATAATCAAATGCTCCCCAGAGCCACTAAATTCATAAAGTGGAACTTCTCTTACTATGAAATCTCTAGAATCTTTATTAAAATGAGCGTTTATTTCACTATGAGTATATGCAAAAACCAAATTATCATTAAACATCAAAAAACCTTTAATCTAAAAAGTATTTATTTTCTATAAAGTCTAACTTAAAAGTATATATGATACAATATTTTTCCAAATTTTTAAGGACTTTGCATGAAAAAACTTGACTTTAAGATATTTAGATTTGATAGCAAAAGTGATTATGAGTTTTACTACAAACCATATGTTTATCAAAATACATTTTCTACTTTAAAAGACCTTTTAAATCAGGTTAAAAAAGATGATATATATTTTGATTTTGATGAAAAAGATTCATATTTAATGGTAAATGAATTTTATTTTAAACTAGATGATAAAATCGAACAAATCATACAAAAATGCTCAAATGAATTTGTCATAGAGCCGCTTAGCACAAAATATGCGGTAAAAGATTTGATTACAAATGATGAAAAGTTTTTAAAAATTTTTGATATGTTTAAACCTTTTGTTGATAAAAAAGACTTTAGTTTATATAAATCACTCAAAGTTTATTACTATTCTAGTGCTATTTTAAAATACAATGATGATTACATCGGAGATAGTGCTTTGATTTTTGCATATGAGATGATTAAACTTCACGGTAATCATAAATATAATTTGCTAGAGCTTATATCAAATCCAGAAAATGGAATTTTAAATCATGTAGAAAATAAATTTTTCAACGAACATGAAGAAAAAATACTAGAACTTAAAAAAATGCTTATAAAATATGAATTATTAAAGCAGATTTGAGGACAATATGAAACTTATAAAACATTCAAGACATTGCGACTTCATAAATGATAGCGCTAATGAGATTTTAAAGATTTTAAATATTGATTATAATGATTGTGCGTTTAGCTTTAATCACGATTTTTACTTAAAAGAATATGATTTTGAAAAATACAACAACAAGTTAAAAGAAGAACTTAGCAAATACAATATAAAAGATATGATTGTTTGCGATAGGGTGCTTTTTGAAGATATTAAAAAAACATCTTTTAAGGCTATGTTTTTAGGTGATATTGTTGTTAAAGACCTACTGAAGCACAATTTAAGCGGATTTAATGTTGCTTTTTATAACGGTTTAAATGATATGTCATATGTAAAAGATATTTTTGATGGTGCAAAGTTTGTAAAATACGAAAATATGTTTGATGAAAATGGATATAGATTTATAAATTTCAACGAAGAATTATCATATAAAATAGCTTCTTCAATAGTCCTTGATGCGTATGATAGCGGTGCGGATTTTATGGTTGTTGATGATTGTTATAGTTTTTATATGTTTGATTATTTATCCGCTAAATTACAGTCTTATTCTAATAGAGATTTTGATGATTTTTATATACTTAGCTTTACGGAGCTTTTGGCAATTTGCCTTGGTTTAAAGCCAAACAGTCTAAACAAACATAAACTAAAAGTGAGTCTTTTATGAAAATTTTTGTAGAATGCAAAGATATAATGCTCCAAAAAACAATGGAACTTTTTTTAAAAGATTATCTTCATTCTAAAAAAGAATGTGATTTTATAGTGTGTGATGAAAAACTATCCCACAAAAAAGCACAATTTATAATAGGAGATAAAGCATTTTTAAAAATCCCATTTAGCAAAGAAAAACTTTTTGAAAATCTTGATGAGTTTTATTCTGTTGTTATAGGAAATCAAAACTCAAAAGATAAGATAGTTGCAACCAATGATTTTGAAAAAAAGCTAGATAAGATTATGGGAGATTTTAAAACATCTTTACTAGAACTTTTTAATGAGTATAAAAGTAAATGAAGCCTTTATATACTTTAGTTTCAACAGGTATTTATAAAGGTAAAAAAATACTTTTACCATCTTTAAGCACCACTAGAAGCACAAAAAATATAGTAAAACAAAGTGTTTTTAACTCAATCAGATATGACTTACCAAATAGATGTTTTATAGAAGTTTTTGGTGGAAGTGCCGCAATGGCTATAGAAGCTTTAAGCAACTACGCTAAATCAGCTTACGCTATAGAAATAGATAAAAAAGCATTTGAAATACTTTCTAAAAACGCAAAAGATTTTAATAATCTAAAAATTTTTAATGCAGATAGTTTTGAGATTTTACCAAAAATCATCAACGAAAAAACCATTCAAAATGATGAAATAATACTCTATCTTGACCCACCATTTGATATAAGAGATGGCTTTGAAAATATATATAAAAAACTTATTAATCTAATTTGTAGTCTAAATAGTGATAAAATTTTTAAAATTTTAGTTGAGTTTAACTCGGACATAAAATTAGAAGATGAGATTGGAAATTTTTACAGCCACAAAACAAAAAAATTTGGCTCAACATCAATCAAAATCTACGATAAAAATTAAACAAAAAAAAAGCATTTTTTTATATAATTTCGTTTGTCTTTGCAGTTAAGTAGGGGATTTAAATCCGAACGGTGTTAAAGAGAATATTTTTAAAGGAAAACTTATGAAAAAGTTTTTATTTGTTTTATTTTTAAGCGCAGGTTTTGCTTTTGGTGCTGAAGGTGCAGCAGCTAAGAGTGAATTAGTTCAAGCTGTTTCAATTATAGCAGCTCTTTTAGGTCTTGGTATAGCAGCTTTAGGTGGTGCTTTAGCTATGGGTAACACAGCAGCAGCAACTATCAGCGGTACAGCTAGAAACCCAGGCGTTGGTAGCAAACTACTAAGCACAATGTTTATCGCTCTAGCGATGATTGAAGCACAAGTTATCTACGCTCTTGTTTTCGGTCTAATCGTATTCTACGCTAACCCATTCTTAGGTTAATTAGAAAAAAATGGGGTGGGGTGATTTTTGCGGATATGGTGGAATTGGTAGACACGCTATCTTGAGGGGGTAGTGCCAGCAGGTGTGCGAGTTCAAATCTCGCTATCCGCACCATACTTTTATATAATTACAATCAATAAGCTTTCATTAAATATTTCTTTCAAGTTAAACAAAATTTATCAAAACACAATAAGCCTAAAATAGTTAAAAAACTAGCTTAAAGCCAAATTTCGTTTGTTTATATATTTAAATTTTTACTTGATGTTAAAACATCAAACAAACGAAATTTAGCCACGCAAACCAAAAACCCTAATTTTACAAGAAAATACACTACACATAAAACTTTTTATTTTGATATAATTTTTCAAAAAATAAAAGGATATATATGAAAATACAGTTTTTGAAACAATATTTATATGTAATTATATTTTTATGTATATGTGGCTTTGTATTTTCTGAGTATAGTAAATTGTTTATTGGTTTAATGGTTGTGGTTTTAGCTACTGGATATCTTAAAGCACTTAGTGTAAAATACATAAAAAGCAAAAGCCAAAAGATAATCATTACTATCTTACTTATAATTTTAGCTTCTACAATGATATTTTTAAAAACAATATATTATCCAATCCAAGAAAAATATGGTGCCAACATACACAATGAAAGATTTTTTGTATGTCAAAGCGTAAAGAAAGTTTTAGTTAGTAACGGATACTGTAAAGACATCACTAATTGCGATGAAAGATTTGTATGGTGCAACAATACAGATAATGTAATAAACATAGTAATCCACACAGACAAAAATAATATAAGCACACAAATCATAAACACTCTAAAAGCTCAAAAGCAAAAAGATAGTAGTGTTTATGAGCTTTATTTTTTAAAAGATAGCTCAAATACAAGCAATATGGCTTGGGAAGAAGTATTAAAAAGAGTTAGTTTTAAAGTAGAAATTAAATCCGAGTAAAGATAAAATTAGCACTCAAGATATAAAAGTGCTAATTTTTTCATTTTATACTTGACAATGATAGACTAAAGTTATATAATACCGCTCATATAAAGTTGAAATTAAAGGAGAAAATTATGAGTATGTTTGACAAAATGACAAATCAATTCGCATCTACATTAGACCAAGCAGTAAGCCTTGCAGTATTTAACAAAAATGCAACTATTGAGCCATTTCACTTTTTATGGGCTGTTGCAAATGATAGTAATTCTATCTTAGTTCAAATTTTTAACAAGCTAAATATAAGCAAAGAAGCGATTTCTTTGCACCTTAAAAGTAAAGCTACCAATTTTCCAAAAGTTGAAGGAATAAACGCAAACAATGTAAAACCAAGCAACGCTTTACTTTCTAGTATAGAAAAAGCACACGGACTTGCACTTAGCAAAGGAGATAGCTTTTTAAGTGTTGATATGTGGCTTGTTAGTGAGTGTGATAATGGTGTTTGTGAAGTTTTAAAAGATTATATTGATTTAAAAGTTTTAAAAAATGAACTTATCACACTTCGTGGTGATGAAAAAATCACAGACAAAGCACAAGATGGACAAAAAAACAAAGAGCTAGAAAAATATTGTGTAAATTTAGTTGAAGTAGCAAAACAAGGCAAACTTGACCCTATCACAGGAAGGGATAATGAGCTTGAAAGAGTTATGCAAATACTAATTAGAAAAAGTAAAAACAACCCTATACTTTTAGGAGAGCCTGGTGTTGGAAAAACAGCTATTGTTGAAGCTTTAGCTCAAGCTATAGCTGATAAGAAAGTTCCAAGCTCTTTAGCAAACAAACAAATCCTAAGTTTAGACCTAGCAGCACTTGTAGCGGGTGCAAAGTACCGCGGAGAGTTTGAAGAAAGACTTAAAAACATCATAACAAGCGTTAAAGAAAATCCAAACATAATCATCTTTATAGATGAAATACACACTATCTTAGGAGCTGGAGCTAGTGAGGGAAGTATGGACGCAGCAAATATACTAAAACCTGCGCTAAGCCGTGGAGAGTTCAAAACCATAGGTGCAACAACTCTAAAAGAATACAAAAAGTATTTTGAAAAAGATGCTGCTATGCAAAGACGTTTTCAAAGCGTATATGTAGCTGAACCTAGCGTAAATGACGCTATAGCAATGCTTCGTGGGCTTAAAGAAAGACTATCAACTCATCATAATGTAACCATAAGCGATAAGGCTTTAGTTGCTGCTGTAAAACTTAGCGATAGGTATATACAAGGTAGGTTTTTGCCTGATAAGGCTATAGATTTGATAGATGAGGCGGCGGCTGAGCTAAAAATGCAAATTGAAAGCGAACCAAATGCACTAAGAGTTGTAAAAACAGAAATTGTAAAGCTAAAAGTAGAAAAAGAAGCTTTAAAAATGGAAGAAGATAACAAAAACAAAGAAAGATTAGAAGCTATAGAAGTAGAGCTAAACAATTTAGCTGAAGAAGAGCGAAACCTTAGAGCAAGGTATGATAACGAGCAAAAAGTTTTTGCAAAAATTTCTAGTAAATTACAAGAAATAGATAAACTTCAAAATGAAGCAAATATCGCTAAAAATAATGGAGAATATCAAAAAGCAGGGGAGATAGAGTATGGAAAAATCCCTGTTTTAAAAAATGAGCTAGAAGAGGCAAAAAAAAGTTGGGAAGAACTTAAAAAAAGCGGAACTTTGCTTAAAAACGAAGTTGATGATGAGCAAGTAGCTGGGGTTTTAGCTAAGATGACAGGTATTAAAGCTAGTAAGCTTTTAAGTGATGAGCGTGATAAATATCTAAACCTTGAAAGCACACTTGAAAAAAGAGTAGTAGGGCAAGATAAAGCTGTAAAAGCACTAGCAAGAGCGATAAGAGCGAACAAAGCAGGGCTTAGCGATAAAAACCGCCCGATAGGTAGCTTTTTATTTCTTGGACCTACAGGGGTTGGTAAAACAGAACTTGCAAAAGCAGTGGCAAAAGAACTTTTTGATGATGAAAAAGCTTTGATACGCTTTGATATGAATGAATACGCCGAAAGCTACAGAGTAAGCAATCTTATAGGCTCAGCCGTTGGATATGTAGGAAGCGATGAGGGCGGACAACTTACAGAAGCTGTTAAGCAAAAACCATATAGCGTGGTGCTTTTTGATGAGATAGAAAAGGCTCATCCTGAGATTTTTAACATCTTTTTAAATATGCTTGATGAGGGTGCTTTAACTGACAATAAAGGTTATAGAGTTGATTTTAAAAACACTATCATTATCTTTACAAGCAACATAGGTGCTGGTAAATTTGCTAGTATAAATGATGAAAAAGAAAAAAATGAGCTGATAAATAAAGAGCTTTTGGGGTATTTTAAACCTGAGTTTATAAACCGCCTTGATGAGATAGTTAGCTTTAACGCACTTACTAAAGATATGTGCTTACAAATCGTTGATATTTTACTTGATAAAACAAGAGAAAAACTAAACGAGCTTAGCATAAGCATAGATATAAGCGATGAGGCAAAAAATGGCTTGCTTGAGATTGGATATAGCGATGAGTATGGTGCTAGAGCGCTTAAACGCACAATTTATCAAGAAATAGACTCAAGACTTAGCGAGCTTATATTAAGTGGGGAGTTAAAGCATAGTGTGAGTGTTGATTATAAAGAAGGGGAGTTTGTATTTAAATGCGAATAAAGATTTAACAAAAAAAAAGGGGGGGGATAAATTTCGTTTGTTTAGGCGTCTTTAAACAAACGAAATTTGGTGATTTTATAAAATCATAGCGATTTTTGAATAATTATCTTTTTTAATTCTTCCTGAAATTTTAAACCAATCAATAATAACCCAAATGATACCCACAAAAAACAAACTCAATATAAGCTTTAAAATCCCAAGACCTATATCTCCAACATAAAACCTATCAACAGCCAAACTGCCAAGAGCTATAGATAAAACTAAGCCTATGTTAGGATTTTTCAAGTTTAGCAATAAAAATTGATTTATAAATTCATTTTTTTCTTCACTGCTTAATTTATCTAACTTATGTTTTAAGTCCATAATTAGCGTTTCTTCTTTTGGTAATTTATCTTGCAACATCACTAAAATGCTACCAGTATCCATAAAAACTCCTTGCTAAAATAAAATGTGTTTATTTTAGCAATCTTAAAACAAGATAATCTTAATCTATCAATATTTGCCTTTTATAGTCATATTTGCATCTACATTTTTTGTTATGATAGCACCTGCACCAATCATAGCATTTTCCCCTATGGTTACACCTGGAAGTATGGTTGCATTTGCACCTATGCTTGCACCTTGCTTTATAGTTACTTTTTCTAGCTTAAAGTTTTTGTTTTTAGATTTAGGGTATTTATCATTACAAAAACTAACATTGGGGCCTATAAAAACATTATTTTCTATGGTTATGCCATCATATAAACTAACTCCACATTTAATAGTAACATTATCTCCGACAAAAACATCATTTTCTATAAAACAATGAGAACATATATTACAATTTTCCCCTATAACAGCACCTTCTAAAACAACACAAAACTGCCAAATGTTTGTATTTTTTCCTATTTTTGTACTTTGTACGATAGAGCTTTGATGTATCATTTTCAGTCCTTTAATATAAAAGAACCATTCTACCCCCCCCCATTAAAGTAAGCTTAAAACTTTTAAAATGATTTAATTGATATGATTTTGAGCTAAATTTCGTTTGTTTGGGTTTATTTTTGATTTTATAAGTTAAGTTTTGCCAACAAACATCCAAACAAACGAAATTTAATCATTTTTATAAAAATTGATATGATTTATACTAGCAACTAAAAAGATTTTAAAAGCTCTTTTTATAGCTTAACATAAAGCCACTTTTTGCACTTTCTAGCGAT
>CAZYDK010000057.1:0-8632 GCA_964646025.1 uncultured Campylobacteraceae bacterium
AAAAAGCTAGATATCGTGCTAAAATCAATCAAGCTTGAAATTCTTGCGTGATATCTATACCGCTAAACCTTGAATGTTTTTTATAAAAAGTCAAATCAACAATGCCCGTATTTCCATGTCTATTTTTACCGATGATTATCTCTGCTTTGTCTGTATCTGGATTTGGGATATACTTGGCTGTGTAGCCTTCTAAGTTTCCGTGCTTTAGCTCATGCTCTTTTTGCCTATTTTTCTCTTCTTTTTCTAAATACACACTTTCACGATAAACAAAAAGTATAGTATCCGCATCTTGCTCAATAGACCCACTTTCTCTAAGGTCGCTTAGCATTGGGCGTTTATCTGGGCGACTTTCTAAAGCTCTGTTTAACTGAGATAAAACAATGATTGGCATATCAAGCTCTCTTGCAAGAAGTTTAAGCGACCTACTTATATCAGCAACTTGCAAATGCCTTTCACTAAACTTCCCACTACCTTGCATAAGACCTATATAATCAATCACGCATAATTTTATATCTTTGTTTAGCTCTTTTTGATAGCGAAGAATAGACCTTATAGTTTGCACATTGGCATAACCACCATCATATATAAAAAACTTTTTATCTCCGTATAAATTACACGCTTCTTGAACCCTACCCCACTCATCGTTTGTTAAATCTCCCGTTAAAAGTTTTTGAAGTTCTATCGATGTTTTTGAGCTTATCATCTTTTGAAGTATTTGAACCGCACTCATCTCCAAAGAAAAAAGCACAACCCCATGCCCTTCATCTAAAGCATTTTCTATAAAGTTTAATGCTAGGGTAGTTTTTCCCATAGATGGTCTTGCCGCTATTACTATCATCTCACCATCTTTAAAACCTTTTGTAGCATAGTTTAGCTCACTAATGCCTGTTGAAAGACCCAAAAGACCTTTATTTGCGTTTTCTTTACGCTCTTTGTAAAATTCCATAAGCTCGCTTACAACTTCAGGAACTTTTTTTATATCTTTTGAACCCATTGTGTTTGTTAATGCAAACATTTTTTGGCTTATACCATTTACCACTTCATCTACTTCATCATCACTATCTATATAAGCTGGGATTTGATGAGCTATGTTTAAAAGTCCTCTTTTTATGCTTAATTCTTTTAAGTTTTTGATATAACCATGTATATTTAGTATAGCTCCACGCTCTGCTATGCTATCTAAAACTTCTTTATTTACATTTTGCAAAAGCTCTAAAGATATAGATGAGTATTTGTTTAGACATTTTTGCATTGCTTCATAAATTTTTTGATGTTCTATAAGTGTAAAATCATCAACACTAAGCTCACTAAAAACTATCTTAGCATTATCACTTGAATATATACAAGTAGATAAAATGCTTTTTTCTATATCTATATCTTGATAATTTTTCATTTTTTTCCTTATTCGTATTTTTTAGCTTCATCCATAACTTCAAGCAAAAATCTATCTACAAGCTCATCTTCTTTGCATTTTGCCACTACTTCTCCGTGCCTTATAACCATTCCACCTTTATTTGCAAAAGCTATAGCAACATCAGCACCCTTTGCCTCACCTAAAGCATTTACCACGCAACCCATAACAGATACATTTATCGGTGCTTTTATGTGAGCTGTTTTTTCTTCTACGATTTTTATAGCTTTTAAAAGGTCGCTTTGAATTCTACCGCAAGTTGGACATGAGATGATATTTATACCGCTTTGTTGTATGCCACTATCTTGAAGTATAGCTTTTGCTACTTTTACTTCTTCTTCAAGCTCTCCTGTCATACTAACTCTCATGGTATCGCCTATGCCGTTTAAAAGCAAGTGTCCTAATGCTATGGAGCTTTTTATGGTTGAGTGAAACTTAGTTCCAGCCTCAGTAACCCCTAAATGAAAAGGATACTCACACATAGTGCGTAGTTTTGTATATGCTTCTATGGTATCTTTTACATTGCTTGTCTTAATGCTAATTTTTATATCCGTAAAATCCAAATCCTCTAAAAGCTGTATGTTATATACTGCACTTTGTAGTAGTGCTTCTACGGTTCTGCCGTATTTATCTTCAAACTGCTTTTCTAAGCTCCCGTGATTTACACCTATTCTTATAGGGATATTGTTTGATTTGCAAGCTTTTACAACTTCTTTTATGTTTTCTTTACCACCTATGTTGCCTGGATTTATGCGAACTCCGTCCATAAAATCAGCACAAAAAACTGCTAGTTTGTGATTAAAATGTATATCAACGATTAGTGGCAATGGACTTTGTTTTTTTATCTGCTTTAAAGCCTCTGCATCTTTTTGGTTTAAACATGCAAGTCTTACTATATCACAGCCCGCAAAATAAAGCCTATTTATCTGCTCTAAGCATCCATTTATGTCTTGTGTTTTTGTAAAAAGCATAGATTGAACGCTAATTGGTGCGTCTCCACCTATAAGGACATTTCCAACTTTAATTTGTTTTGTTTTAAATCTTTTTTTAAAAAATTCACTCATAATTTTTCCTAAATAAAATTTATCGGGTCAATGTCTGCTTTAACCCCTACAAAATCATTTGCGTATTTTGCTATAGCGCTTAAGGTTTTATATGATTTTGATTTGATTAAAATTTGATGTCTAAAATGACTATTTATATAATAAACACCACTTTTTCCATATCCTACCACATTTACCCTATCCCCTAGCTTTAAAATCTGCGTTAAAATCTCTTGCATAATGTTTTGTGATTTTTGCTCGTTTTTATCTGATATGATTATATATAAAAGCCTAGAAAATGGTGGATAATCACCCCTTTGCTCTAGCTCATCTTTTAAAAAAAGCTCATAATCATTGATGTATTTTTGAAAAAAAGCTTCGCTGTGAGTTTGTATAAGCACACGAGATTCTCCTGCTCTTCCTGCTCTTCCTGCTATTTGCTTGCATAAAGAAAGCGTTTGCTCCTTTGCTAGATAATGCGGATAAAACAAATACTCATCAAGCCCTAAAATCACCGCTAAATCAACATTTAAATAATCATGTCCTTTAGAAATCATTTGTGTGCCAACTAAAATATCAATTTTTTTATCATTAAAATCATTTAAAATCTTATCAAGCTTTGAGCCACTCGTAATCTCATCACTATCTAGCTTTGCAACAACTTTATCATGATAAATCTCTTGCAAAGTTTTTACAATCTCTGCTGTGCCTATCTTTTGTGCCTCTAGCATATCATCTCCACACGACGGACAAGATGATAAAATAGCACTTACATACCCACAATAATGGCATTTTAAGATATTTTGTTTTGAGTGAACACTAAGTGTTATTTCACAAAAAGGACAATACACTCTTTGAAAGCATTTTTTACATTCAAGTTGGCGAAAATTAGCTCTATTTGGCGAAAAAACTATCACTTGTTTTTGCTCTTTTAAGCTCAAATTTATTTGTTCTAGTATGTTTTGGCTTATACCATAAGGGCTATTATCATAAATATATGACTTCTTGCTTTCATGATATGTTCCAAAAAGTCTAAAATGCTTGTAATTATGATAACTAACAAGGCTTGGGGTAGCAGAACCTAAAACAACTCTTATATCACTTATTTTACCTAAATAAAGTGCTAAATCTTTTGCATTATAAAGTGGTGTTTGAGATGATTTATAGGAGCTGTCATGCTCTTCATCTACGATAATTAGTTTTAGGTTTTTATAAGGCAAAAAAAGTGCTGACCTAGCACCTAAAACAAGCTTTGCCTCACCATTTAAAAGCTTATTTAATGCTTTTGTTTTAGTCGCTTTAGTAAGCTTTGAATGCCAAGTGATAAAACTATCTTTAAAGTGTTTTTTTACTCTTTTTTGCATTCCCATAGTAAGTGCGATTTCTGGCATTAAAAAAAGCACTTCTCCGCCATTATTTATCACATCTTCTATAAGTTTAAAATATATCTCACTTTTGCCACTTCCAGTATCTCCAAAAAGCAAAACGGGAGAATTTGTAGATAAAAAATCATAAGCTTTTTGTTGGTTTTGGCTTAGTGTGATATTTGTTTGTATTTTATATGGTGGCTTAGTGCTATCTTCTTTTAGCAAATCATCGTTAATATCATCTGTCTTAAAAACATCATTTTGATTTTTGCATTCACTAGCTAAATCACTTAAACTAGCCTGATTTTGATGATAAATTTCGTTTGTTTGAGCTAATTCAAAAAGCTCTAAAACCATAGAAAGCTTTACACCATAGTAAGAGCTTATAAATAAAGCTAATTTATATTGTAGATTGGTTAAATATCTTTTTGTAGGATTTTTTATATCTATAGTTTTAAAATTAGGTTTTTCACATTTATTTAAAATAATCCCCCTAACTTCCTTGCGGTTAAGAGTTACTATAACTTCACTTAAATCATCATAATCAAACTCGCTTTGATATGTCAAAACATCAACTAATTTCCCAACTATACAAATCTCATAATAATACATCTTCTTATAAAGGACAACTAGCCTTTAAGCCACTTATTATAGTTTTTCTTTCATCTATATCACAATCACTACATACAAATTCTTTACATTTTAATTTGCCACTATTTGCATCATAGTTTAGCTTTATAATTTTATTTGCGTTTATGTAAAAAGAATAATTATTAGTCGAGTTATAAACCCAAGAACCTTTTTTAGGGTCTTTTATATCTGATGCAAGAATTCTATGCTTTGGTATGATAGCATCAAACACAAATCCAACATCTTCTTTACTTCCATCTTTTGCTAATTTTTCTAAAGTTTTTGGAAATTCAAATCTGCCTTTACTTATAGTTTTTGCAAACTCACTACTGATTGATGAAGTCACCATCATATATTCATCATTAAATTTTGATATGGCTTTTGTCTCCATTACCGAAAAAAGCTTACTCGTACCTATAGCTGCAAGTATACCCAAAATAACAATCACAAATACAAGTTCTAAAACAGTAAAAGCTTTTCTCATTAACGCACCTTAGCTAAATAGTTTATCACATATACTATTATCTATTTTTCCACTTTTATCTTTAAATAAATAACACTTAAAACTACCTATTGGGAATTGACTGCTACTTTCAGCATTACGCTCTGGGTGACCTGATGGAAAATACCAATAAGTTGCATGCTTAACCGCATTTGTAGTTTTTTTTGCAATCTTAGCTGCTACACAATTAGCACCTACACCACCACAACCCGGAGCAACATAAACAAATCTAAATTCCCCATAACCCTTAATTGTAAATTTATATAAAAAACTTTCAGCTGCACCTTCATTTGTATCTTGAGCCCATCTTGATACATCAGCACCGCCTAAAACTTTACCAAATAAGACACCTTTGTCATTTAATTCTTTAGGATAGTTTTCATCTTCATCCATATTGCCAGTTATTATCATTTTTTGTTTTGAATATGCCTGAATTGATGTATTTATAGCTCTAACTTGCTCTTTTAGTTTAGCTATTTCCGCATCAGTTCTAGTTCCCATAAGTTTTGGTGCAACTATAGCCGACAAAACACCTATGATAGCTATAACAAAAACAAGTTCAATCATTGTAAATGCTTTTTTCATCAATTATCCTTTTATTGATTAAACAATTTACATTTTTCTACATTTGGCTTTACACATACAAAATCGCCAACTTTAGCACTGCTTGGTATGATACCAGCTCCTGGTTTTGATACTTTTCCATCAACATATACAAAAGTAAAATCACCAAAGCCTTTAATACTAGCTAGATATGTATAATTATTTTTATTAGCTTCATCAGCACTTTTTATATCAATATATTTTTTATTTTTTATAAAGTTATGTATAAGCTCCGCACTAGGATAACTATTATCACTGCTTGTTTCTAATGATGCTAAAGTAGTAGTTCTTGATATATTTTCTATACCTGATTTTACACTTGCTACTTGCTCTTTAAGATTTGTTATCTTTGCGTCTGTTCTTAAACCTAACATTTTCGGTATTGCTATACCTGATAATATACCAATGATAACAATTACAAAAATAATTTCTATCATCGTAAAAGCTTTTTTCATAAAAATCCTTTAAAATAACTTGAGTTTAGCCTCAAGGTCATCTAGCTTTTTTGCGTTTTTATATTTTTCACAACTAAGCTTTAAGTAAGCATCAACTAAGGTTTTTAAATCAATCTTGCCAGTCCCACCGCTAAGCTCATCAATCTGAGCTTTAAGATATCTTGCCAAATCTTCATCACAAGTTATCATAAAGTCTTTAGCGTGGACATTTAAAACAAGTTCTCTTTTTTGTTTTTCCATAGTTTATGCTCTAAAAATTTACTTTCCCAAAACAGCTTCAATTTTCTTAACGATATCATCGCTTTCAATGTTTTTATTTCTAAGCTCTTCTTCAAGTCTTGCTATTTCATTGCTTTTTGTTTCGTTTAATGCTTTTGAAGTAGCTAATTGTTGTCTTAAATCTTCTATAGTATCTAGTGCGTCTGTGTATTTGCTTAAAAGCTCATCAACGCGGTCTGTTATAGTGTTTAGCATTTTTTCATCATACATTTTCTATCCTTTTGATTGTAATGTTTTGTGTTTTTAAAGTGCGTATTTTATCAATAAAAGTCTTAAAATTAAGCAAAACAATATATATTTTCTTTAAAAAATAAGGATTTTTTATGTTTGAACTTACAAGTGATTTTACTCCATCACCAGACCAACAAAACGCCATAAACAACATAGTAAATGGTATAAAAAACGGACAAAAATATCAAACCCTTTTAGGTGTTACAGGAAGTGGTAAAACCTTTACAATGGCAAATGTGATAAAAAATATAAATATGCCAACACTTATAATGAGCCACAATAAAAGCCTTTGTGCTCAGCTTTTTAGTGAGTTTAAAAGTTTTTTTAGCAAAAACCATGTTGAATACTTCATAAGCTACTATGATTACTATCAACCAGAAGCTTATATCCCAAGAACAGATACTTTTATAGAAAAAGATAGCTCTATAAATGCTGACCTTGAAAGATACCGCCTTAGCGCTAGTGCGTCTTTGCTTAGCTTTGATGATTGTGTTTGTGTAGCTAGTGTAAGTGCAAACTATGGACTTGGAAATCCAGCTGAATATGTAGGAATGGTAGAAGTTTTAGAAATAGGCAAAGAATACAAGCAAAAAGACTTTTTAATGCGTCTTGTTGAAATGGGCTATAAAAGAAATGATAATTTTTTTGATAGCGGAGATATAAGGGTAAATGGCGAAAACATAGACATCTATCCGCCCTATCTTGACAATGAGTTTATAAGGCTTGAGTTTTTTGGAGATGAAGTTGATAGGATAAGCAAATATGACGCACTTGAAAACAAAAAAACAGCAGATTTAAAAAGATTTGATTTATTTGCTACAAGCCAGTTTATAGTGGGTGCAGATAGACTAAAAATCGCTTGTGATGGGATAGAAAAAGAGCTAGAGCAAAGACTAAAAGAATTTGATGAGCAAGGCAAAATCATAGAAGCAAATCGCCTAAAACAAAGGGTTGAGTTTGACCTTGAAATGCTAAGAACCACTGGTATGACAAAAGGTATAGAAAACTACGCAAGGCATTTAACAGGGCTTAATCCTGGCGATACGCCTTATTGTCTTTTTGATTATTTTGCTATCAAAAATCGCCCATTTTTAGTCATAGTTGATGAAAGCCATGTAAGTTTGCCACAATTTCGTGGAATGTTTGCAGGAGATAGAAGTAGAAAGCAAGTTTTGGTTGATTATGGTTTTAGGCTTCCTAGTGCTTTAGATAATAGACCTTTAATGATAGATGAGTTTTTGGCTAAAAATTGCTTTTTTTTGTTTGTTAGTGCTACTCCAGCAGAGCTTGAGCTAAATCTTAGTGGCAAAAATGTTTATGAGCAAATCATGCGTCCAACAGGTCTTCTTGACCCAATCATAGACATAGTAAGCTCACAAAACCAAATTGAGCATTTATATGATGAGATAAAAAAAGTTGTAGCTAAAAATGAGCGTGTGCTTATCACGGTTTTAACCAAAAAAATGGCAAAAGAGTTAAGTAATTACTATCTTGAGCTAGGGCTAAAATGCAAAAGTATGGATAGTGATGTTGATGCGGTTGAAAGAAATGAGATTATAAGGGGGCTTAGGTGTGGGGATTTTGATGTGCTTATAGGGATAAACTTGCTTCGTGAAGGGCTTGACTTGCCTGAAGTTAGCCTTGTAGCTATACTTGATGCGGATAAAGAAGGGTTTTTACGCTCCACAACAAGCCTTATACAAACTATGGGAAGAGCGGCAAGAAACGAAAATGCTAGAGTGATTTTATACGCTGAAAAGATGACAAAATCAATGCAAGAAGCATGTGACATAACAAACAAAAGAAGAAAACTCCAGCAAGAATACAACAAAAAGCATAACATAACGCCAAAAAGCGTTAAAAGAACGCTAGAGCAAAGCCTAAAAGATGATGATAGAGCAGAAGTTTACAATAAAGCTAAAAAACTAGAAAAAATCCCACCAAAACAGCGTGAAGTAATCATAAAAGAACTTCGCAAAAAAATGCTAGAAGCTGCTAAAAACCTTGAGTTTGAAGAAGCTGCAAAATACAGAGATGAGATAGCAAAAATAAAAAAATTATAAACATTGTTGGTTTTTAATTTTAAGTAAATTTCGTTTGTTTGCAATATA
>CAZYDK010000058.1:0-8604 GCA_964646025.1 uncultured Campylobacteraceae bacterium
TTTTAAAATCACAATATTACAGAAATTAGTAGTTTTTTATATAAAATTTTATTAACTTGTTTTAAAAAAATGTATTTTTTTGTTTGTGTTTAAATAAATTTCGTTTGTTTTTGAACAAACGAAATTTAGACAAAGATATAAAAACTTGATTTTTATAATACTTTTATAATTATTGTTTATGTAAAATGTCTGCTTTAATTTTATTTAAAGGAAAAGTTATGAACGAAGGAATTATGAGTTTTTTACCGTTGGTTGTATTATTTTTAGTGTTTTATTTTTTGATAATTCGCCCACAACAAAAACAACAAAAAGAGCATAAAGATATGCTATCTGCTTTGCAAAAAGGAGATAAAATTCTTACTAATGGTGGTATTTTTGGAGAAGTTGTTAAGGTTGAAGAAGACCATTTAAAGGTTCGCATATCAGATGATATAACTATAAAACTTGATAAAAGTTTTGTTTTGAAAAAAATTGATAACAAAGCAACAAATCAAGACCCTAAAGCAAGTAAAAAAGAAGATAAAAAATAATGCAAAAAGCAAAAATCACTTACCGCTTAGTAGTGCTAATGGTGATTTTTTCACTAGGGTTACTACTAAGTTTGCCTACTTTTTTTGGCTTTAACTACGCAAGCAAGATAAATTTGGGTCTAGATTTGCAAGGTGGGCTCCATATGGTTCTTGGGGTTGATACAGATGAGGCTGTAAAATCAAAGCTAAAATCAATCACTTCAAGTATAAATTATGCCTTTAACAAAGAAGAGATACTTTCAAATGGTATCAAAAATAAAGACGGCATTATAGCTTTTGAAATTGTTGATGCTGATGATAGTGCAAAAGTTGATAAAATTTTAAAAGATTATCAAGGTTTAAAGATTGATAAAAAAGGTCTTTTTTATGAACTTCATTTAAGTGATAGTGAAGTTGTCGCTACTCAAAAATTTGCAGTAGAACAAGCTATAGAAACTATTAGAAACAGACTTGACCAATTTGGTTTAGCAGAACCAACTGTTGCAAGACAAGGGGAAGACCAAATACTTGTTGAGCTTCCTGGCATAAAAACAGAAGCAGAAGAACAGCGTGCAAAAGATTTGATAGCAAAATCAGCTCATCTTGAGCTTATGGTGCTTGATGATGCTAGACAAAATAGAGTTGATAGTATGAGTGAGCTTGAAGCTGCAAAATACGGAGATGTTATCTATCAAGGTAAAGACGGCGGAAAGTACTTGCTTAAAGAAATGGCTATTATTGATGGAAGTATGCTTGTTGATGCAAAAGTTGGTTTTGACCAAAATGGTAGTGCGGTTATCAACTTTGAGCTAAACGCACAAGGTGCTAAAATCTTTGGAGATTTTACAAGCAAAAGCATAGGTAAACATCTTGCTATAGTTTTGGATAAAAAGGTTTACTCAGCTCCAGTTATTCGTGCTAGAATTACAAGCAATGGTCAAATCTCAGGTAATTTTACACCACAAGAAGCACATGATTTATCTATAGCGCTTAAATCAGGTGCACTTTTAGCACCTGTTAAAATGCTAGAAAAAAGAAGTGTAGGACCTAGTCTTGGAAGCGATAGTATAAAAGAGTCAGGCACAGCACTAGTTGGTGTTTTTTTGATGATTGTTGTGTTTATGTTTGTGTATTATAAAATCAGCGGACTTTTTGCAAACATAGCTTTGATTACAAATGTATTTTTCTTAGTGTCTATTATGGCTATGCTTGGAGCTACGCTAACATTACCTGGTATGGCAGGTATAGTTTTAACTGTCGGTATGGCTGTTGACGCAAATATAATCATAAATGAGCGTATTCGTGAAATGCTAAGAGACGGTGCTAGCATAAAAGCAAGTATTGAAGATGGTTACAAAAACGCTATGAGTGCGATACTTGATAGTAACCTTACAACTCTTATCACTTCAGCTGCACTTTATGCCTATGGAACTGGTGCTATAAAAGGTTTTGCTGTTACAATGAGTATAGGTATAGTAGCTTCTATGATAACAGCTATTGTTTGCACTCACGGACTTTTTGACTTTTTCTTACCAAAGATAGAAAAAAGTAAAAACATAAACCTTTGGTTTGGCTATAAGATAGAAAAATAGGAGCAATTATGCAGATATTTAGTAAAAAACATGTTTATGATTTTATGAAAATGAGATTTGCTACTACTAGCTTATCTGCATTTTTGATGATTGGTTCTATAGTTTTACTTTTTGTAAATGGTGTAAATTATGGGATTGATTTTAGTGGCGGAACTTTGGTTCAAGTAAAATATGATAAAAAAGCACCTATTGAAGACATTAGAAAAGCTTTAAGCACTAAAGAAGAATTTGACGGAGCTAGTGTTACAGAGTTTGGTAGCGATGAAGAGATTGTTATACGCTTTAGAGCTATAGCAGATAGTCTTTCAGCAGATACTGGAAATTTAGTAGCTCAAACTTTAAAAGATACAGGAAACTTTGAAATAAGACGTGTTGATATAGTAGGTCCAAAAGTTGGTGGAGAGCTTAGACAAAAAGGTCTAATGGCTGTTCTTGTTAGCTTTGCTTTGATTTTAGTTTATATCACAGTTAGATTTGAATGGCGTTTTGCTATGGCAGCTATAATCTCTGAAGTTCATGATATAGTTATAGTTTGTGGGGCTATAAGTTTGTTTAACATAGATGTAAATTTAGATACTTTAGCAGCTATTTTGACTGTTCTTGGATACTCGCTAAATGATACAATCATTATTTTTGATAGGATTAGAGAGGGTATACAAAAAAGTAAAGATGATGATTTGACAAGCGTTATAAACGAAAGCGTATCAGCAACTCTTTCAAGAACAACTCTTACATCAGGAACTACTCTTTTGACTGTTTTGATACTTTTTTTCTTTGGTGGAGATATGATACATGGGTTTTCACTAGCTTTGATAGTGGGGGTTATAGCTGGAACTTTAAGTTCGATTTTTGTTGCTAGTCCTATGCTTTTATGGTTTAATTTTAGTGTAAAAAATTACCGCAACAAAGAAGCCTTAAAACGCAAAGCAAAAGAAGAAAAAGAACAAATGAGAAAAATGTATGAAAAAGGAATTGTATAATGAATTGGGGTAAAGTAATTTATATCTTTTTTGCACTTATGAGCCTTACTACAACAGCAGGTTTTATATATGCTCAAAATGAGATAGCATTATTTGTAGCAGCTAGTGTTAATTTAATATCAACACTTTTAAAAATTGGGGTTAGAAATTTTTTAGCAGCTGAAACATTTGCTAGTTCTTTGGTGGCAGATTTGCACCTTATACCTGCTTTTATAATGTATGAAGTTTATGGAAATACAGAAAGAGATATGTATGTTTTGATACAGTCTTTAGCCATAGGTGCGGTTTTGGCAAATACGTTTTCACTAATACTTGTTTTAATTGACGCAAGTAAGCAAAAAGAAGAATTTTAAGGATAAAAAATGTACTCATCAAAACAAATAGAAAAAAAATGGCAACAATTTTGGGAAGAAAACAATTCTTATGAGCCAAAAGATGATTTAAGCTTGCCAAAACAATATATTTTATCTATGTTTCCATACCCTAGTGGTCGCATTCATATGGGGCATGTAAGAAACTATGCTATAGGTGACGCTTTTGCAAGGTATTACCGCAAAATGGGTTATAATGTTTTACATCCGCTTGGCTTTGATAGTTTTGGTATGCCAGCAGAAAACGCAGCTATCAAGCATAAAGTTCATCCTAAAAAATGGACTTATGAAAATATAGACTATATGAAAAAAGAGCTTTATTCTTTAGGTTTTTCTTTTTCAAAAACTAGACTTTTAGCTACATCAGACCCTATTTATACTAAATTTGAACAAGAAATTTTTATAAAAATGTTTGAAAAAGGCTTGATTTATACAAAAGAAGCAAGTGTAAATTGGTGTGAGCATGATAAAACCGTTTTAGCAAATGAGCAAGTAGAAGACGGAAAATGCTGGAGATGTGGGCATGAAGTAGTTCAAAAGACTATGCCAGGGTATTATGTAAAAATCACAGATTATGCAGATGAGCTTTTAAATGATTTAAAAACATTAGAAAATTCGTGGCCAAATCAAGTTTTGACTATGCAAAGCAATTGGATAGGCAAAAGTATAGGGCTTGAGTTTAGACTTAAATTTGATTTAGATGAGCTTTTAAAATATGATGATTATAAAGCTTTAGACGCTAAGGATAAAGAAGCTTTTGAAAGTGGTTTTGATGTATTTACTACTCGTGCAGATACTATTTATGGTATGAGTTATTGTGCTTTAGCACCAGAACACAACATCGTAAAAATTCTTTTAAATACAAACATTATAGATGATAATACAAAAGCATTTATAAGTAAAATCCAAAATCAAAGCCCAAGAGAGCGTCAAGCTGATGAAAAACAAGGTGTGTTTTTAAATATTTATATAAAACACCCACTAACAGGAGAAAAAATACCTGTTTGGATGGCAAATTTTGTTTTGAGTGATTATGGTAGCGGTGCTGTTATGGCTGTTCCTGCTCACGATGAAAGAGATTATGAGTTTGCTAGTAAATACAACCTTAAAATAAAGCAAGTTATAGATGAAAATGAAAAAACTTTACCACATACAAACGATGGTATCACTTTTGATTCTGGTGAGTTTAGCGGACTTGAAAGTGCTGTTGCTAGAGAAAAAATTATAGAAAAATTTGAAAAAGAAAATGTAGGCAAAAAAGTTGTTAATTTTAAAATTCGTGATTGGGGTATAAGTCGTCAAAGATATTGGGGGGCACCGATACCTGTGATTAAATGCGAGTGTTGTGGTGTGGTTTGTGAAAAGCTAGAAAATCTTCCAGTAGCACTTCCTGATGATGTTGTGATTGATGGGGAAGGAAATCCACTTGAAAAACACCCAAGCTTTAAAAAAGCAAAATGTCCAAAATGTGGCAAAGATGCGGTTCGTGAAACAGATACTATGGATACTTTTTTCCAAAGTTCTTGGTATTTTGCTAGATTTGCTTCTAATCCAAAATCATGGGAGCAAAAAGCTATAGATGATGAAGCAAATTATTGGATGAGTGTTGATAGATATATAGGTGGGATTGAACACGCAATTTTACACCTTTTATATGCTAGATTTTTCCAAAAAGTTTTAAGGGATTTAGGTTATTTAAAAGATAGTGAGCCGTTTTCAAGTTTGCTTACTCAAGGTATGGTTTTAAAAGACGGTGCAAAGATGAGTAAAAGCAAGGGAAATGTTGTTGACCCAGATGAAATTATTGAAAAATATGGGGCTGATACAGCTAGACTTTTTATACTTTTTGCTGCACCACCACAAAAAGAGCTTGAATGGAATGATAGTGGAGTGGAAGGGTCTTATAGGTTTTTAAATAAGCTTTATGATAGATGTGTTAAGCTTGAAAAATGTGACATTAAACCTACGATAGAGCAAAGTAGTTTAAATAAAGAAGAAAAACTAGCAAGACTTAAAGTGTATGAAGCACTTAAAAAATCAAATGAAGTTTATACAAAAACTTTTGCATTTAACACAGCCATAGCAGCTTGTATGGAAGCTATGAACTATCTTGATAAGATAGACAATAAAAAGCTTTTACAGGAAGGTTATTTTATAATCTTAAACATTCTTGAGCCAATAATCCCACACATTGCTTGTGAGCTTAGCCAAATGGTATTTGATAGCAAAAACCTTACTAAAATAGATATTTTAGAAGAAGTTTTTGTAAAAGATAGTATAGAAATTGGTGTAAGCGTAAATGGTAAAAATAGAGCTACCATAGAAATAGATGCTTCTTTAGATGAGCAAAGTATAAAGCAGATAGCTAAAGAAAATGTTGCAAAATGGTTAGATGGTAAAGAAATTGTAAAAGAGATATATATACAAAATAAACTTGTAAATATTGTAGTTAAATAATGAAAACAAACTTAAAGTTATTTTTTTATATAATGAGCGTTATTTTTTTTAACGCTTGTTATAAACCTAGTGCAAATGTAGCTAGTGATTTTTTAGGTGAAAACATTTATGTAAAAATGTCTATAGATAAAAAAGAGCCACTTAGTAGCGTTTATATAAATGATTTGTTTTTGGGGTATATTATGGGGAAATTACACAAAAACATCACAAGTTATGACAAAGCAGATACAAAGATATTTGTTGAGCTTACAAACCTTAGTTTTGAACCACTTTATTACAATAAAGACGGATATGCTTTAGAATATAAAGTTGTTTTAAATATAAAATTTAGTGTTTATAGATTTGAAAAGCTTGATGAGTTTAACACTCAAAGCGAATATACTTTTTATTTGCCACCAAATAGTGTTATAGGTGATAACTTAAAAGATGAAGCGATAAAAAAAGCTTCAAAAGACAATTTTGATGAATTTATATCTTTAATAGCTTTAAAAGGATTTTAGATGACTGTAAATGAGTTAGCAAAACTTACTATTGTTGAAGTTAGCAAAAGAAATCTTTTACTAACACCTGAAAACTATAATGATGTTTTTAATGAGTTAGCTAAAAAACATGGGCTTGTTAGCCATGAGATGAATAAGGTTGATACTTATATAAACCGCCTTAACCCAAATTTACAAAAAGAACTAAAAGATAAGCATGTAAAATCCATTGAAGAAGTTTTAAGTTTTGCTATAGCTAAGTCAAACTTTTATGATACAAAGTATGCAGGTGATAGCAAAAAAGAACAAGCTCAAAATAAGCTTAATCAAACAAATCTACTTTTAGAAAAACACCTTTTAAGGGTAATTGATAGTTTTAAGTATAAAAAAACAAGCGATTTGGTTGCTAAAAGCCTCGAAAGGTTAAATAATCCAAATTTAATCAATCTTGATGAAGTAAAAAATCTTTGGATGGATTTTTTGGCTACTTATGATGAAAATTTATTTTTTAAGCTAAAAGCTGTTGGTATAAATACAAATTTAGACCTTGAAAGCTTGATAGAAGAGGTTTATCTAGCTCTTTTAAAAGGTGATGAAAAAGAGATTTGTTCTCATTTAGTGCCTTCTTTTGTGTATTCTTTAACCCCGTCAATTGCTAGTAAGATTAGCGATGAGATAGGTGCACTTTGTAACGACCTTAAAAAAGACCCAGAGCTTTTAAACAGCAAATCAGCTCCAGAACGCATAAGAGAAGCTGTTAAAAAAAGAATAGAATTAGACCAGCAAGAAATCTCTTCAAATAACACATTTTTGTATCAAATTTTAGATAGTATCAATCAAAATATAGAACGCATACTATCAAGTGCAGATGAGTCTTGTGCTAAAATTGAGCTTATTAGAAAAGAAGTGGCTAAAATCCCACCAAACCCAGAACTAAGTCCTATCAAAGATAAGTTTTTAGACCTTATTTCATCTTTTGAAGGAGAAGTAAAAGTTCTAAGAAGCCAAACTCAAACAAATATGAAATACATAAATGAGCTTCAAGGTAGGGTTGTATGTCTTCAAAATGAAGTAAAAAGGCTAAAACAAGAAAATACACAAGATTTTTTAACAAAAATTTTAAACAAAAAAGCTATAGAAGAACAGCTTAATATTTTTGAACAAAGGTATCAAAAAACAAAGAAAAACTACAGCGTTTGCGTTATGGATATAGACCATTTTAAAAGTATCAATGATACATACGGACACAATGCAGGTGATTTGATACTTGCTAGTTTGGGTGGAATTTTCAAAGAACAAATAACATCACCTCATGTTGTTGGTCGTTTTGGTGGTGAAGAGTTTGTGCTTATTTTTGACTGTGATAGCAATAGTGCTGGAAAAATCGTTGAAAGCATAAGAGCTAAGATAAAAAGCTATGATTTTATATATAAATCAGATACTATAAATATCACAATTAGTGGTGGAATTTGTGATAGAAACAAAATGGAAAGCGGCTGTAATCCGCTTGATGTAGCAGATAAATTGTTATATGATGCTAAAAAAGCGGGTCGTGATAGGCTAGTGATAGGTTAAACCTAAAATGTATTTTAAACAAACGAAATTTATAGCTTAAATTTCGTTTGTTTGAGTGTATGGGGTTGGTATGAAAAAATTATTTTTTATTTTAGTATTTTTTGGCGTAGCAAATGCAGGGTTAGTTAATGTTTTTACAGAAGAAGAAAAAGAAGAATGGTTTAAACAAATAGAGCATAAAAGCCAAGAGCATATCCACAATGTAGAATTTACAGCACTTAGTTTTGCTTATTTTTTAAGTGAAAATTTACCAAAATGGTATGTGGATAATCTTTATCAGCCAAAACCTTTTAAGCTAAGTGATTTTAAACCTCTTGATGAAAATGTTATTTTTAGCGAACAAAACGAGCTTGTAACTCAGGATAAAAAGCCTTGCATGAAGATTGAAGTAAAAAATGACGAGCTAATCCTTAAAAAGCTAGATAATATGAGCGAGATTTGTAAAGATGCTTTTGATTATTATAAGCTTAAAAATACGGTTTGTGGGAGATTTGTAGTGGAGCACAATGCGTATTATCAAAAAGATAAAAATGCTATCTTAACAGGTGATTTTAGCAAAGCAGCGGACGATTATGAAGATTATAGTGTATGTCCTAAGTATGATTTGGGTAAAAATGATAAGGTAGTTTTTAGCCTTTCTA
>CAZYDK010000059.1:0-8141 GCA_964646025.1 uncultured Campylobacteraceae bacterium
GTTTATAAAGGAAATATTGTTGAGTAGCAATCTTATATATTTAGCTTCAAACAAACGAAATTTGCTTAAAGTTTATTAAATTTCGTTTGTTTATAATATATTTTTCATATTTAAAAAGGAGCTATGATGATATATTTATCAGATAATGAAAATACACTTATAAAACACGATTTTAAAGAAATCTTTAAAAATGATGAGCTTTTATGTCGCTATCCTTGTGATAACGAGTATTTACTAAAGCAAAAACTAGCACAAATACACAGCGTAAAAGAAGAAAATATAACTCTTGGCTGTGGTTCAAGTGATATCATACAAAGAGTGATTATAGCACTATCTCATAAAGCAAATGCAAGAGGTAAAAAATTAAATCTAATTGTCCCTATGCCTACTTTTGACCTTGTTTTAAGTATGGCAAAAGCACTTGATATAGATATAGATTATATTTATGTTGATGAGAGTTTTAAGCTTGATATAAACAAAATTGAGCCTAAAAAAGATACTATCAATTTACTTTATATCACAAACCCAAACAATCCAAGTGCAAGAGAGCTTAGCAAGGAAGAGCTAGATAAACTTTGCTCTATGTGTGGTGGGGATTTTTATATGATACTTGATGAAGCTTATGCAGAGTATAGTGATGATTTTATAAGTATAAAAAAAGCTCATTATGACAACATTATAATCACAAGAACTTTTTCAAAAATCTATGCTTTAGCTGGACTTAGGATAGGCTATGCTATCGCAAAAAGTGAGTTTTTAAGCGTAGTTGATAAGTTTATAATGCTTGATAATATAAACGCTTATGGACTTTTTTGTGCTTTATATGTTTTAGATAACGATGATTTAAATATGATAAAAAATCTAACAAGACAAAATAGGTTAAAAATCCAAAAAGTTTTTGATGAATTAAACATTGATTATATACCTTCAAAAGTTAATTTTATTTTACATAAAATTAAGGATGTAAAATATAGGGATTTTATGCTAGAGCAGGGTGTAAAAGTTGGAAGAGTTATAAATAATTTTCCACTTTATAACAGAATTGCAGTTGGAAATGATACAGAACTTGAAGCATTTTTTAAAGCCTTGCAAAAAGCTAGAAATCAAGGTCTTGTTTAAAATATATGTATAAAATTATGTAGTTTATTACATATGATAATATGTTTTAAATTACATATAATTTTACATACTTTAATCAGATTTTTAAAGAGTTTATATAAGTTAAAAAGTCGTTTAAATTTAGACTATTTTCAAAAATATAAACTCTTAAATGATATGGAATATCATTTTTTCTACATATTTCTTTGTATTCTTTTGGGAATGTTTTTGTTTTTTCTTCATTTTTAAATGCGATAAAAAAATCATTCATTTTACATATACAAATTTTGCCACCTAAGATTGTTTGATTTGAGTTTTTAAGTTGTTTATTTATCTCATCTTTTTGAGCTTTTGTGCTTACATAGCCTAGTTGTTTTATACATTTATCAAGCCCGTAAAAGTTGTTTGATATGTAAATGTTTTTATATGTATGATAGCTACTATTTAAGTTTGTTTCATCTTTTAGTAGATATTCAAAGCTTTTTTTAACACCGTCTTTAAATTTTTTGATAAAAATATCAGAAAATTCATGTCTTATTTCGTTTCTAAAATACTTTTTATCATCATTGCTTTTATCATAAAAATATTCAACACCTTTTAAAGCTTCATAAATTTCATCTTTACTCATCATATACATAGGTCTTAATTTTGTATATGAAAAGCCATCTTTTTGGCAAAAACTTTTTGGTTTTAAAAGCATATTGCTAAGTCCAGAACCTTTGGATAATCTCATCAAAAACCATTCTAAAGCGTCATTTAGCTGATGTGCTAGTATCAAGTTTGTGTAGCTATGTTCTTTTATAATTGTTTCAAAAAAATCATACCTTAAATCTCTTGCTTTGTTTTCAAAATCGCTTTTGATTTTTTCATCACATGTTTTTAAAAAAAGCTTTTTACCCCATTTTTGTGCTAGTTTTAAACTAGCAGCTACTTCAGTTTTGCTTTCTTTTCTTACCCCATAATCCACCATAGCCATATCAAAATCAATACCTAGTTTTAAAAGTATATAAAACAATGCCGTGCTATCGGTTCCATGAGAAAATGCTAAAAGGTTTTTTCCTTCTTTTAATTCTTTTATAAAAAGTAAATTATCCAAACGTATCCTTATATAAATTTCGTTTGTTTATTGATAATCCAAACAAACGAAATTTGGGTTTTATAAAAATTATATCCTATTTTGCTATAATAAAATTTATGAATTTTCAAGGAGCATTTAATGGAAGAAAAATCAAAAAAAGTTCGTAAAAGAAGAAAACTGGTTACACCTGTTGACATATCTTTTTTGATTTTTATAAATTTTAGTCTTTTTACCGCTATTTATGAGGGTGGTTTTCAGATTTATATGTATCCAAATTTTGTTTTGATGATTATAGTTTTATTGCTTATGATAAGTAACAATAAAAAAGAAAATAAAATTATGGATTTAGAAGAAGAATTAGGCAAAGAAGACTAATAAATTTCGTTTGTTTAAAACTAATATTAAGGAGAAAATATGAAACATTTACTAATAATTGGAGCCGGTGGAGTTAGCCGTGTGGCTACATATAAGGCGGCTGAGTATAAGTATTTTGATAAGATTACACTTGCAAGCAGAACTAAAAGCAAATGCGATGAGATAGCAAAGTTTATAAAAGAGCGTTTGGGGGTTGAGATTGCTACAGCTACAATTGACGCTGATGATACAAATGCGGTTGTAAAGCTTATAAAAGATATAAATGCTACGATTTTGCTAAATGTGGCTTTACCTTATCAAGACCTTACATTAATGGACGCTTGTAGCAAGACGCAAATTCCTTACATTGATACTGCAAATTACGAGCATCCAGATTTAGCTAAATTTGAGTATAAAGAGCAGTGGGCTAGACATGATAACTTTGTAAATGCTGGTGTTCCTGCACTTCTTGGTAGTGGATTTGACCCAGGTGCAACAAATGTTATGTGTGCTTATGCTCAGCAGTATTTATTTGATGAGATAAATTATATTGATATACTTGATTGTAATGCAGGAGACCATGGATATGCTTTTGCAACGAACTTTAACCCTGAGATAAATCTTAGAGAAGTTAGTGCAAATGGAAGATACTGGGAAGAGGGTAAATGGATTGAAACAAAACCACTTGAGATAAAAATAGAGCATGATTACCCTGAAGTAGGGGTTAAAGATAGCTATCTTTTATATCATGAAGAGCTTGAAAGTTTATGTAAAAATATAAAAGGCTTAAAAAGAATAAGATTTTTTATGACTTTTGGACAAAGTTATATCCAACATATGAATTGTCTTAAAAATGTTGGAATGCTAGGTATTGAGCCAGTGGAACATCAAGGGCAAAAGATTATTCCTATTGAGTTTTTAAAAACACTTTTACCAGACCCAGCAAGTCTTGGTCCTAGAACAAAAGGTAAGACAAATATAGGTTGTATTATTGAAGGCGTAAAAGACGGAAAAGCTAAAAAAGTTTATATTTACAATGTATGCGTTCATGAAGAATGTTATGCTGAAACTGGTGCTCAAGCGGTAAGCTACACAACAGGCGTTCCCGCAGCTATTGGAACATATTTAATCGCTAGTGGTAAATGGAGCGGAAAAGGTGTGTTTAATATGGAAGAATTTGACGCTAAGCCATTTTTTGATGAGATGAATAAAATGGGTCTTCCAATTAAAATCATTGATTTATAATCTAAAAAATATCAAAAAAGATAAGAAAAAATGGGGGGGGGTAAATCCAAAAAAATCTTGGTAAAAAATCATCAAAAAAGTAAAAATTTCAATAAAAAAATAATAATTTTTTATTATATATAAGTAATTTATAAAGATATTTAATAAAATTTTATTAAAATTAAAACCAGTTGATTGTTATCTAAAGCCTATAAAATAGACTTTTGATTTGATTTTATCAAAATCTTTTGATTTTATGTAAATATTTTTTAATCATTAATGAGTACAATAACCTAAAATTACATCATATGATAAGGAAAAATCATGGCAGAAAAAGTTATGAAAACTATGGATGGAAACGAAGCTGCAGCTTATGCTGCTTATGCTTTTACTGAAGTTGCGGGGATTTATCCTATAACTCCAAGCTCTCCAATGGCTGATTATACAGATATTTGGGCATCACAAGGAAAGAAAAACATTTTTGGTATGCCTGTAAAAATAGTTGAAATGCAAAGTGAAGCAGGTGCTGCAGGTAGCGTTCATGGTTCGCTTCAAGCGGGAGCACTTACTACAACATATACAGCTTCTCAAGGATTATTACTTAAAATACCTAATATGTATAAAATAGCAGGTCAAATGTTACCTGGCGTTATACATGTTGCTGCAAGGGCTATCGCAGCTCAAGCACTTTCAATTTTTGGCGACCACCAAGACATATATGCAGCTAGACAAACAGGCTTTGCAATGCTTTGTAGTAACAGTGTTCAAGAAGCTATGGATTTAGCTGGTGTAGCTCACCTTTCAGCGATAAAAGGTCGTGTTCCATTTATGCACTTTTTTGATGGTTTTAGAACATCTCACGAGATACAAAAAATAGAAGTTATGGACTATGAGGTTTTTAAAAGATTGATTGATATGGATGCTGTTAGAGCATTTCGTGAAGCCTGTTTAAATCCAGAGCATCCAAAAACTCGTGGAACAGCTCAAAACGATGATATATACTTTCAAACAAGAGAATTAGCAAATAGATACTATGACGCTTTACCTGATGTAGTAGCTGAGTATATGAATGAGATTTCAAAGGTTACTGGTAGAACTTATAAGCCTTTTGTTTATTATGGAGATGAAAACCCAACAAGCGTTATCGTTGCAATGGGTAGCGTAAATGAGGCTTTAAAAGAAGTTGTTGATTATCTAAACAATGAAAAAGGCGAAAAAGTGGGCGTTATGATGGTTCATCTTTATAGACCATTTAGCTTAAAATACTTTTTTGATGAAATGCCAAAAGGTGTTAAAAAAATCGCTGTTTTAGATAGAACAAAAGAGCCAGGAAGTGTTGGAGAGCCATTATATCTTGATATAAAAGCAGCTTATTATGACAAAGAAGATGCACCTGTGATTGTTGGTGGTAGATATGGACTTAGCTCAAAAGACGTTGACCCAGCACAACTTATAGCTGTTTTTGAAAATCTAAAACAAGATAAGCCAAAAAATGGCTTTACAATCGGTATAAATGATGATGTTACACATTTGTCTTTACCTGTTGGAGAAAAGATTTCACTAGGCGATAAAAGCACTACTGAGTGTTTATTTTATGGTCTTGGAGCGGACGGAACTGTTGGAGCGAACAAAAACTCAATTAAAATTATCGGAGATAAAACAGACCTTTATGCTCAAGCTTATTTTGCTTATGATAGTAAAAAATCAGGTGGTTACACTAGAAGCCATTTAAGATTTTCTAAAAAACCTATCACATCAACATACCTTGTATCAACCCCACATTTTATAGCTTGTAGTGTTGCTGCATACCTTGATATATATGATGTTTTAGCAGGAATTAGAAAAAATGGAACATTCTTACTTAACTCTATTTGGGATACAAACACAACTATAGAGAAAATTCCAAACAAAGTAAAAAAAGTATTAGCAGAAAAAAATGTTAAGTTTTATATCATAAATGCTACTAAACTTGCTCGTGAAATAGGACTTGGCAACAGAACAAACACTATTATGCAAAGTGCGTTTTTTAAACTAACAGAGATTATTCCTTATGAAGATGCTCAAAAATATATGAAAGAATTTGCTCATAAAAGCTATATCAAAAAAGGTGAAGCGATAGTTGAGATGAACTATAAAGCGATAGATATAGGAGCTGAAGGGCTTGTAGAAGTTCCTGTTGACCCAGCATGGGCTAATTTAAGTATAGAAGAAAAGGTAGTAGAAGATAAATACAAGGGCACAAAATTTGTTGAAAGCATTGTAAAACCTATGAATGCTGCAAAAGGCGATGATTTACCAGTTTCTGCATTTTTGGGATATGAAGATGGTAGCTTTGAACATGGAACAACAGAGTATGAAAAGCGTGGCGTTGGCGTTATGGTTCCAAAATGGATTGAAGCAAATTGTATTCAATGTAACCAATGTGCGTCTGTATGTCCTCACGCTGTTATTAGACCATTCTTAATCAATGAAGAAGAAATGGCTAATGCTCCAGAAGGTGTAAAAACTCACAGCATTGACGCTAAAGGTATAAAAGGCGAAAGTCTTAAGTTTAAAATCCAAGTATCAGCACTTGATTGTACAGGTTGTGAGCTTTGTGTAACAGAGTGTCCAAGTAAGGAAAAATCACTTGTAATGGTTCCGCTTGAAGAAGAGCTTGAAAAAGGCGAGCAAGATAATGCTGATTATCTTTTCAAAAAAGTTACTTATAAAGATAACTTCATAAATAAAGATACTTTAAAAGGTGCTCAATTTGCACAACCATTGTTTGAGTTTCATGGTGCATGCCCAGGATGTGGTGAAACTCCATATATAACTTTAGTTACAAGAATGTTTGGCGAGCGTATGATGATAGCTAACGCTACTGGATGTAGCTCAATTTATGGTGGTTCTGCTCCATCTACTCCATACCGCAAAAACGACAAAGGATTTGGTCCTGCATGGGGTAACTCATTGTTTGAAGATAATGCTGAGTTTGGTATGGGTATGAGAGTGGCAACAGAAACTATTCGCCACAGAATAGAAGACATTATGACAAACACAAAACCAGATGTTCCAAACGCACTAGCTGGTCTTTATGAGTATTGGATAGCAAACAAGAAAAACGCAGATATAACAGCAGATATAAGAGATAAGCTTGTTCCTTTACTAGAGCAACACAAAGATGTAAAAGGTGTAAAAGAGTTACTAGAGCTTAAAAACTATATAGCTAAAAAATCTCAATGGATTTTTGGTGGCGACGGTTGGGCTTATGATATAGGTTATGGCGGACTTGACCATGTTTTAGCAAGTGGCGAGGATGTAAATGTTCTTGTCCTTGATACAGAAGTGTATTCAAATACAGGTGGTCAAAGCTCAAAATCAACTAGAACAGGTGCGGTAGCTCAGTTTGCTGCAAGTGGCAAGCCAACTCAAAAGAAAGATTTGGGACAAATCGCTATGACTTATGGAAATATCTTTGTAGCACAAGTAAACTCAAACGCAAACTACAACCACTTTATAAAAGCACTTATCGCTGCAGAAGCGTATGATGGACCAAGCCTTGTTATATGCTATGCTCCTTGTATAGCTCATGGTATCAAAGGTGGTATGGGTAAGAGTGGTGACCATGCTGATATAGCTACAAAATGCGGTTATTGGCCTATATATACATTTGACCCAAGACTTGAAGAAGAGGGCAAAAATCCATTAAAGATAGCTAACCGCGAGCCAGACTGGACTTTATATGAAGACTTTTTAATGGCAGAAGTTAGATATAACTCACTTAAAAAGAGCAATCCAAAAGAAGCTATGATGCTTTTTGAGCAAAATAAAAAAGATGCTCAAAGAAGATGGCGTCAGCTAAAACGCCTTGCAGCAGCTGATTTTAGTGATGAACTTGTTGCTAGTGAGAGTATAGAAGTTAAATAATTTATGAAAAAACAGCTTTTAGGGCTTAAAGCTTACCTTTTTGGAAAAGAGTCTGAAAAGGTAGCTTTAAGCTACCTAAAAAAGCAAAAGTTTAAAATCATTCAAACAAACTACCACACAAAATACGGCGAAATTGACATCATCGCTATCAAAAACAATATCTTGCATTTTATAGAAGTAAAATCAAGCAAATCTTACGAACCACAATACTATCTCACACCATCAAAATACACCAAAATCATAAAAAGCATAGAAGTTTTTTTGCTTAAAAATGATATATATAACGATGTTGATTATATGGTGGATTTGCTTTGTATAAGGCAAAAAGATGAAGATTTTGAATATGATTTTATTGAAAATATAAGCATATTTTAACCCAAACAAACGAAATTTAGGTTTTAATTTATTGTCGTAGTTTTTATAAATTTCGTATGTTTAGCTGTAAAACCCACTCAAACAAACAAAATTTATAAAAACT
>CAZYDK010000060.1:0-4930 GCA_964646025.1 uncultured Campylobacteraceae bacterium
CCTATAAAAACTAAGCACAAAAATATAAAACCAAATAAACATCAAAGCAAAACCCATATACCCTACAATAAATTTTTATCCTTGAATGCAAACTTAATACTTTTTACAAATTTACTTGATATATAAAAGCAAAACCTGTCTAAGCAAATCATCACACTATTAAAATTTAAATCATTATAAAAGCCGTATTATCAAACAAACGAAATTTAGCCATACAATAAACAATTATAATTTTAAGTTTAATGATTACAAACATAAATAACAAATAAAGATTATTAGTTTAATATAAGGCTATAAAAGTTTATTTTGTAACTTCATTTTAAAATACACGATAATAACCATTGCTTTTAGCACACTAAACATACGAAATTTATATCTAAAAAAGAATAAAACTAGCTATGAATCCAAATTTTAGTTAAAAGTAAAAAACCTAAAACAAAACATACATAAAAAATAAATATAAACCTCAAATTAGCCAAAAAATCTACAATCATAAAGTATTTTTATTTTATTTTCACGATATAAAAGCCTTCAATAACCATACAAAACACAAATTTAACTAAACAATTTAAAACTAACTTCAACAAATAAAATTTAACTATAAACATCATCTTTGTTTATAAATAAAAAGCCAAACATCAAAACAAACGAAATTTAATCAATTAATACACAAAGCCCTATTTTGTATTTGAATTTAGTAACTAAATATAAATTGACTATCTATTGATTGAATAGTATTTCAATACTTTAAAACAATCAACCTAATGAAAATAAATCAAATAATAAAATATCTTAAATATCTAGCAAATAAAACAAAAAATGGAGTGGCTAAAAGCTATTTATTATCTAAACTAGGATTATGATTTTCTCTTTTTAATCTTTCTTCGTCCCACATTTTAACTTGAAGTTTATAAGCCTTGTATACATTTAAAATAGCAGCACATACCCCCAAAAATACACCAAACCAAAACAAAGGCGGATATAAGTAAGCTAAAGCCTTACCTAAAAAAATACCTATGATTATAGCTACAACCATAGATATGCCAAGGCTTAAACTATTTGCAGCCTTGACAATACGACTTGTGCGATTTTTATCTTCCACGATTTATTCGCTATATGCACCGATTTTTAAAATCTTTTGAAGACGATTTGATGCAAGTTCAGCTTTATCAATTCCTTCTAAAGCCTCTATCTGTTTAACAATATAGTCTGATACATTACGAGCTACACCTTCTTTATCACGATGAGCTCCACACACAGGCTCCTCAATGATATCATCTATAAGATTATGCTCTTTTAAATCATCAGCTGTTATTTTCATAGCTTTAGTAGCAGCTTCACTCTTGCTTGGGTCGTTCCAAAGTATAGCCGCACAACCTTCTGGAGATATTACAGAAAATACAGAGTTTTTAAGCATAGCAAGTTTATCAGCAACTCCAATCGCTAAAGCTCCACCACTACCACCCTCACCTATAACAATAGATATAATAATGGTTTTTAAGTTACTAAGCTCAAAAAGGTTTCTAGCTATAGCCTCACTTTGCCCACGCTCTTCAGCACCTATCCCTGGATACGCACCTGGAGTATCAACCAAAAATACTATAGGTATTTCAAATTTCTCAGCCATTTTAGCAAATCTAAGAGCTTTTCTATAGCCTTCAGGGTGTGGCATACCAAAATTTCTATGAAGTTTATACTTAGTCCCACGACCCTTTTGCTCCCCTATAAGCATAACTTTTTTACCGCCTATATAACCACAATAACAAACTATGGAATTATCATCACTAAACGCTCTATCACCATGAAGTTCGTAAGCATCTGTCATAATAGCTCTTACATAATCTAACGTATAAGGTCTATCTGGATGCCTTGCAAGTTGCAACCTTTGAAAATCAGTAAGATTTTTATAAGTCTTTACTATTTCTTTTTCAAGGTTTTTTTGAAGTATTGTTACAGCATCTAAATCACCTTTGATATTTGCATTTAAAATATCTTCATCAAGTTGTTTTATATTCTTTTCAAAATCTAAATAAGAAGCCATATTAACCTAACTTTTTAAATATTACAGAACCATTAGTTCCGCCAAACCCAAAAGAGTTACTCATAACTATATTTAAATCCGCTTTTTTAGCTGTATTTACAACATAGTCTAAGTCACAATCCTCATCTTTTGTTTCATAATTAATTGTCGGAGGAATGATACCATCTTGCATAGCCATTAAACAAATAACAGCCTCTATAGCACCAGCTGCACCTAAACAATGTCCTGTTTGACCTTTCGTAGAACTAACATAAGGCACATTATTAGCACCAAAAACTTCTTTCATAGCAGCAGTTTCATTTTTGTCATTTGCTGGAGTTGAAGTTCCATGAGCATTGATATAATCAATCTTAATATCACTACCAACAACCCTTTTAGCCATATCAATAGCTTTTTGCATAGCTCTTTTTGGGCCATCAAGACTAGGTGAAGTAATGTGGTGAGCGTCTGCACTTTCACCAAATCCTATAATCTCCGCATATATCCTAGCACCCCTTTTAACCGCATCTTCATAATCTTCTAAAACCAAAGCAGCAGCACCCTCTCCCATAACAAAACCATCTCTTCCTGCATCAAAAGGACGAGAAGCCTTGCTAGGCTCATCATTTCTAGTAGATAGTGCTTTCATAGATGCAAAACCGCCTATGCCTACAGGACAAACCGTTGATTCTGCACCAACAACAAGCATTTTTTTAGCTGAACCCGTAGCTATGGTTTTAAAACCTTCTGCTATAGCATGAGTACTAGCAGCACAAGCTGTTACACAAGAAAGATTTGGACCTTTTAAACCATGCTCTATAGATATGATACCACCAAGCATATTTATAAGGGCTGATGGTATAAAAAACGGAGATATTCTGCCTGGACCCTTTTCAAAACATATATTTGAATTTTTTTCTATATTTGGAAGTCCTCCAATACCTGCAGCAGAAACAACACCAAATTCATCTAAATCAGCGTTATTTAAAACATTAGCATCATTTAAAGCCTCTTTAGCTGCTTGCAAACCTAGCTGTATAAATCTATCTGATTTTTTAATTTCTTTTTGTGGAAGAACAGTTAAAGGGTCAAAGCCCTTTACTTCTGCGGCTATTTGAACGCTAAATTCGCTAGCATCAAAAGATGTTATCTTGTCAACACCACTAACACCATCACAAATAGCCTTAAACGAGCTATCTTTGTCTAGCCCTAGTGCGTTTATCATTCCTATGCCAGTTACAACTACTCGTTTCAAATTAAATCCTTATAAATTAATTTTTTGCTTTTTCTATATAAGATACGATATCACCAACTGTTGCTATCTTAGCACTTTCTTCATCTGGAATAGATATATCAAATTTTTCTTCTAAAGCCATTACAAGCTCAACAACATCTAGTGAATCAGCACCTAAATCTTCAATAATTTTAGCTTCTGGTTTTATAGCGTCTGCACTTGCACCAAGTTCACTGATAATAACTTCTTTAACTTCATCAAAAATTGCCATTTTTGTCTCCTTAAATAAAATAAAATTAAAATAAATCGTGATTTTACAATAAGTAAGCTTAAACAAACTTACATATACATTCCGCCATTTACTTTTAGCGTTTCACCTGTAATATAACTTGAATAATCACTTAGTAAAAACGCTACAGCATTAGCCACTTCGCTAGGCTCTGCAAATCTAGCTAAAGGTATAGCTTTAAAGTAATTTTCTTTAACATCATCACTTAAAACTTCCGTCATATCACTTTTTACAAAACCTGGAGTGATTGTGTTATATCTTACATTTCTACTAGCACATTCTTTTGCAAATGATTTACTAAGTGCTATCATACCGCCTTTACTTGCTGAGTAGTTTGTTTGACCCGCATTACCCATTTCTCCAACAATTGAAGCTATATTTACAACTGAGCCAAAACGCTTTTTACTCATTACTTTAAACGCTTCCCTACAACCTATAAAAGCAGAATTAAGGTTAGCATTTATAACTTTTGTAAAATCTTCTAAACTCATTCTCATAGCTAGTTTATCGTTTGTTATACCAGCATTATTTACAAGATAACTTAGTTCTCCATCGCATTCTACAATTGTTTTGATACCATTTACAAAATCATCTTCTACACTAGCGTCAAAACAAATTATCGCTGCATTACCGCCATTTGCTTCTATTTCTGCTTTTAGCGCTTCTGCTATTTCTGGTTTTGAGCGGTAATTTATCCAAACTTTTACACCAAAACTAGCCATAACTTTAGCTATCTCTGCACCTATGCCTTTACTTGCACCTGTGATTAACACATTTTTTCCACTAAATTTCATTTTTTACCCTTTCATAAAATTTTATTAATTTTGTTTTACTCTTACATCGCTTTTGCTATCATGTATAAACTCATCTTCATTTTGCAAAGTTTCTACACTTTTAAACATTCTTTCCCAACGAATTTTATAGTTTTTATTTTGGCGAATGTCTTTTACATAATTTGTCAATTCGCTATGTATTTTAGAATTAATTTCACCTTGTTCATATTGCTCATCAATAGTTTTTTGCATAGCAACTGCATCTTCATTTTCCCAGCTAAAATATACAAACCAAGGCTTACCTTCTATGTATTTATAAGGCACACTACCCCAAAATCTGCTATCATCAGAATGGTCACGATTATCTCCTACCATAAAAAACTCATCATCTTTAATCTTAATATAGAAAGCATTAAAGTCTTTGCCAAAAATTTCATTTATTGGTAGCTCGTTTATAAAAATTTTTTCCATGGCAAATTTTGTATTTTTCTTTGCTAAGATTTTTTCTTCCTCCTTATTTGCCAAAGCTTTCAATATTGTTCTATCAGCATCAACATTATTATCATAATGTATACCACCCTTTTCATAAGGCTCTTTTACATACATTTTGCCAT
>CAZYDK010000060.1:5030-8105 GCA_964646025.1 uncultured Campylobacteraceae bacterium
TTATCATAATGTATACCACCCTTTTCATAAGGCTCTTTTACATACATTTTGCCATTTAGTTTTACTATCTTATCTTTATAATTTTTTTGCATAAACTCATCGCCTTCGTGCATTCTTACATATAAGGTCTTATTTGCATACACAACTTCATCACCACCAACAGCCACACATCTTTTTACATAGTGCATTTTAGGGTCATGCGGATAGCGAAAAACAACTATATCTTCACGCTCTGGTCTATCCCCTTCTATTAAATGCCCATTACCTTTAAAATCTGGCAAAATAGGGATTTCTATAAAAGGCAAATGCGGAGTTGGGATACCATAACTAAATTTTTTAACAAATAAAAAATCCCCAACTAAAAGACTATTTTTCATTGACCCACTAGGGATTACAAAAGCTTGTGCTACCGTAAATATAAAAAGTAAAACAAGAATTATAGTTCCTGTCCAAGAATCATAAAATTTTTTAAACATTTTTAGATATTTCATTTTTTTACCTTAAATTATTTTGCTTTAAAAAAGCTTGATATGTGTTTTCAAGCAAACTAGCTATGGTCATAGGTCCTACTCCACCTGGCACTGGCGTGATAGCACTTGCGATACTACTAACGCTATCAAAATCAACATCACCAACCAATTTTTCATCAAGTCTATTCATACCTACATCTACTATAACAGCACCATTTTTTACCATATCTTTTTTTAAAAGATTAGCTTTTCCAGCTGCCATTATAACAATATCTGCTGTTTTAGTATATAAAGATATATCTTTTGTGCTAGAACGACATACGGTAACCGTGGCACTTTCATTTATCATAAGCAAAGAAAGTGGCTTACCAACTATATTTGAAGCTCCGACAATAACAACATTTTGACCTTTTATAGGTATTTTGTGATGTTTTAAAAGCCTTATGATACCTTTTGGGGTGCATGATTTTAAACAATCTTTATCTAAAAACATACCCGCTATATTTTCCCCACAAAAACCATCAACATCTTTGTCCGCAGATATAGCTTTTATGATTTTATCTTTATCAATGTGTTTTGGTAAAGGAAGTTGAACTAAAATTCCATTTATATTTTTATCTTCATTTAGTTTTTTTATAAGCTCTAAAAGCTCATATTCACTTATGTCATCATATTTATACGCTATAGATTTTATACCGCACTCTTCACATGATTTGATTTTGTTTTTTACATAAATTTTACTTGCTTCATCATTGCCTACTAAAACCACAGCTAAAATAGGCTTTTGCTGATGTTTGCTTATATTTTTTTTTAACTCTTCTTTTATGATAGTGCTTAATTTTTTACCATCTAATAAAAGCATTTTTTACCTTTTTTATAGCTTTTTAAAAAGCAAGAGTGTATCATAAAAAGCTTTTTATTTTTTTATAGGATAAGTTTTGAAAAAAATCTTTTTATATATAAGTATGGTTAGCTTTGTGTTAGGAAGTGATTTTATAAGCCTTGATGAGTATCAATTAAGCCTTTATAAAAACCCTCGTGGGATAGGCTGTGATAAGTGCCATGGAATCAATGGAGATGAAAACATCTTCGCTACTTACACACACAAAGGCGAGAAAAAAAATGTAATCATACCTAGTATTAAAAATATACCTTATGAAAAGCTAAGCAAAAAACTAAACCAAAAAAGTTCAGCAAAAAGCATAATGCCAAGCTACTTTTTAACACCAAAAGAAATACAAAATCTTTTTTTATACCTAAACAAGGAGAGTAAAAATGACAAACAATAAAGCATTTGATGAAGCAAAAATGTATATCCCTGGCGGGGTTGATTCGCCTGTAAGGGCTTTTGCTAGTGTAGATTCTAATCCACCTTTTATAAAAAGCGGAAAAGGTGCATATATAGAAGATATAGAAGGAAACAAATACCTTGATTTCGTGCAAAGCTATGGACCAATCATCTTTGGACACGCTGATGATGATATCATAAAAGCTATAAATGATACTGCAAGGCTTGGCACTAGCTTTGGTGCTCCAACACTAAATGAAACAAATCTTGCAAAATTATTAGTAGAAAACCTACCCATAGAGCAAATCCGTTTTGTAAATAGCGGAACAGAAGCTACAATGAGCGCTATAAGACTAGCTAGAGCGTATGCGAAAAAAGATGGGCTTATCAAGTTTGAGGGTTGTTATCATGGGCATAGCGACGGATTATTAGTTAGTGCTGGGTCTGGTGCAGCGACTTTTAACACTCCGTCATCTTTAGGGGTTAGCAAAAACATAGTAAAAGATACTTTTGTAGCTAAATACAACGACATAAAAAGTGTAGAAGATATAGTAAAAAAAGAACAAATAGGCGTTATCATAATTGAGCCTATCGCTGGAAATATGGGCTTTGTCCCTGCAAAAAAAGAGTTTTTAACCGCTCTTAGAAAACTATGCGATGAAAATAATATCGTGCTAATTTTTGATGAAGTTATGAGTGGGTTTAGATGTGCTTTTGGTGGGGCTAGTGAGTATTATGATATAAAAGCTGATGTTTATACTTATGGTAAGGTTATTGGTGCGGGTCTTCCTTGTGCTGCTTATGGCGGAAGTAAAAAAATCATGGATTTACTAAGTCCAAATGGTGGCGTATATCAAGCAGGAACGCTAAGCGGAAACCCACTAGCTATGGCAGCAGGAATAGCAAGTATGCAAAAAATCATCTCAAGAAAAAACGAACTTTATAAAAAACTAGATGAGCTAGGCAAATACCTGTGCGACGGATTAAATGCGGTAGCAAATGAATATAAAGTGAATTTTAAAGCTAAAAACATAGGCTCTATGTTTGGATTTTTCTTTAATAAAGATGAAGTGATAAACTACGAACTAGCTAGTAAAAGCGATATGAATATGTTTAAGGCGTTTCATAAATCTATGCTAGAGCAAGGCATATATCTAGCTCCAAGCACCTATGAAACAGCGTTTATCTGCGATAGTATGACAAAAGATGATATGGATAAGTTTATAAAAGCATTTAAAAACTTTTGCCAAAACTTATAAAACTTTCTTACACCAAACAAACGAAATTTAAGAACTTTTTATAAATTTCGTTTGTTTG
>CAZYDK010000061.1:0-3712 GCA_964646025.1 uncultured Campylobacteraceae bacterium
ACACAAAACTATTCAAATCATTTAAAAATCAAATCCGCCGGTATTACCTTTATTCATCTTTTCATAAGTTGCTTTTATGTAATCTTGCTTAGTTTTGCAACTAAAAGTCTCATCGCAGTTATAACAAGATGTTTGGTTTTTAGCTTTTTGACAATTTAGCAAAATCTCTTTTTGTTTTAAAAAAGCTTGTTCATATATATCCATATCAATCTTTCATCATAGTTTTTAATTTATCTATCTCGTATTTTGAACCAAAATAACAAGGCGTAGTAGCGTGGGTTTGTGCGAATTTTAAGCTAAGCAAATCAGCTCCTTCGCCATTATCTGTGTATCCACCTGCATTTTTAAAAATATAGGCAAAAGGAAAAACTTCAAAAAGCGCTCTTAGTTTTCCATTTGGTGCGTCATTTGTCGCTGGGTATGAGAAAATACCACCGCCTTTTATTAAAATTTGGTGCAAATCAGCAACCATAGCCCCGCTATACCTAAGTCTATAACCCTCATCAAATAATGCTTTTAAAAAATCACTATGTTTTTTTGTATGGTTTTTATAAGTGCCACCTGGTGAGTTTATCTTGCCTTTTTCATCTAGTTTTAAATCTTTTTCATAAACAAAATCATCACCCATTAAGGTATAAAGTTTTGGCAAATCCTCACAAATTACAATCTGAGTTTTTGCTCCATATACACTATAAATGGCACATTTAAGGTTTTTTGGCTCTGCGGTTTGCTCATATATAGCAAAAATGCTTCCTACGCTAAAGTTTGCTTCAAAAACACTAGAACCATCAAGCGGGTCATATGCTACTATGTATTTTGCATTGTCATACAAAAAAAACGGGTCGTCTTTTTCTTCGCTTATAATAGCTTTGATACTTCCGCATTTACTAAGCTCTGCTGTGATTAGGTTATCACATCTTACATCTTGTTTAAGTTGCAAATCTCCTGATGAGTTTTGATTAATAGAGTAGCCTTTTTCTGGAGTTAAAATATCTTTTGAGATAATTTTTACTACATTTTTTATACAATCTATAATTTCTTGCATTTTAATCCTTTAAATCATCATAATTTATAGCATTTTGTAAAACAAATTCTGATATTTTTTCTATATCGTTTATATCAAAACAAGGGATATTTTGGTCTAAATCTTTTGAACTTGCTATAGCCATTGCTATATCTAAATACTCATCGCTTATATCTCCATCTTTGCTAACAAGCATTCTAGGTAAAACAACATTTCTAAAACTCTCAACCAAAAGTATATCAAAATCGCCCATTTTTGAAGCGATTTGTTTTATTGTGTTTTCTTCGTTTAGAAAAATAGTTGTTCTTTTTGGGCTAGAAACAGCTACTTTAGCACCTGTTTGAAAAAACTTATAGCTATCTTTACCCTCTACATCAAATTTAGCTTTATCTTTTGGGTCATGTTTTATGATAGCAACAACCAAACCTTTATTTTGTAAATATGTTGATAATTTTGCTATAAGGGTTGTTTTGCCTGAGTTTGAACGCCCGCAAAATGCAAATATTTTTTTATTCACTTTAAAACCTTTTTTAAATAAAATTTTTATAAGATTAAAGCATAAATAAGTTTAAAGGTAGTTTTTAAGTGAGAAAATATTTATTTTTATTATTGGCTTTTGTTTTTGTTAGCTGTAGTGCCATAAAACCAAAAAGCACGGACGCACAAATGATGAATACAGCACAAGTTAATTTTACATATCAAGATAAAATATATTTTGTATATTCTACCTATGTAGGAACATTTTGTAGTAATGAATGGTATAAAGTTTTAAACCAAATACCTATTAAAACAAAGATAAATGAAACTAGAAAATGTGATTTTAAAAATTATTTTATAATTCAAATTTTTGAAGATGATAAAATAAGTGCCATCAGCATAAACAAAAAACTTTTCTCGTATAAAATCATCAAAGAAGCAAATATCTTATCATCACTGCCATTACAAGGCAGTCAAAATACATATCTAATAACAACAGACCCACTTAAGGGTGCTGTTGCTAGGATTGAGATTTTACTAGAGTCTGGTCAGTTTGTGAGTCTAAATCAGCAAATACTTTCCAAATCTCTGTTTTTTCACCAAGCAGATTTAGATAAATAATATAATTTGATAAAACCTTTTTAGCATAAAGTCTGCTTTCTGCATATGGAACAAATTCCATTGATAAAAATGGCTCATATTTGCCCTTTTTAAACATATCATCTCTTTTAAGCATTCTTTGTGTAAATCCTAAACCACCATTATATGCATAAGCTATAAACACTGGAGAATGCAAGTATTTTTCCAAGTAATCAAGATGAATATTTGCAAACTCATAAGCCGTTTTAGGGTCAAACATAACATCAGCATCAAAGTTTTCTAGCTTTAATATATCTTTTCCAACATGCTCAGCCAAAAACGGCATAAATTGCATCATACCTAAAGCATAAGATGTAGAAATTGCAGCAGGAACAAACCTACTTTCTTGCCTTGCGATAGCTAAAATAAGCGCTTTTCTATGATTGCTACCTTTTAAATGCTCCATATATGGCATTAAAAAATAATGATTTTTATATCCGCTTGATATAGCGTCAATATATGCAAAATGAGGCAAAGTATCTTTTGTAAAATACTCATTAGCTAAAGCTTTTAACGCTGTTGTATCTTTTTTTGCTTTTGAGATTTTTTTAAGCAAATCTTGCCACATAAATGGGTCTTTTACATCAAAACCATCTACGCTTTGTTTTGTTGGATTTGCATTTGTTATACCATTTTCATAACTAGGAAGTGGCATATTTAATTTTTCTTTAGCATAAACGCTATACATATTTATACTAACAGAGTTTGCTAATTTTTTAAGTAATTCTTGTTTTTTTTGCTTATCTGTTGTTAAATAATACATCCAAAACAAAGCATTATCTTTAAACTCGTTCATATTATATCCATTATATGCAAGCTCAAAATACCCTAAAGCGTTTTTAGGCTTATCAAAACTAAGAGCGTTTAAACCCATATAAAAAGAAGTGTTTGCGTCAAGATTATCTAAGCTTGTGTATATAAAAGTGCTTCTTAATTTTGGATACTTTTTATTTATAATGACATCTTTCATAAAAGCGTCATAAACTTTACTTGATTTTAAATCATTTACAAACTTTTTTGTCCCATAAAAATCATCAAATTGTTTATATCCATTTGCATAAAATCTCAAAAAAACTTGTGCATTTTTATTGGCTAGATATGACATAGGTTTTTTTTGATTAAGAGCGTTTAATGTATCAACAATATCTTTATCTTTAGCAAATTTTTTAGCTAAAGCTGTTCTTGTTGTGCTATCCATAGTTTTAATTGTTATAAAATCATTGTTTATAACAAGCTTTTGACAATTTTGACTATATTTTAGTAGTGTGCTACCTTTATAACCAAAACAAGTTGGGTCTTTTTTGACTATTAGGTTTAAATAATCTTTTCTTGGTGGTGTGGGTGAAATACGCTCTATGATTTTTTGAATCTTTCCAGCGTATCTATAAATCTGCCCTTTAAGCTCATCGGCTTCAGTTTTTGTAGGTGCTTTTACGCTTATGTTTTTATAAATATAATAATCTTTTGCTATTGATTTTGGTTTTTGCTTTAATTCATCTAATGTATAGTTAGCCCCAAACAAACTCACGCAAAAACTAAAAAGAATAATTTTTTTAAACATCAAACCCCTTT
>CAZYDK010000061.1:3812-8091 GCA_964646025.1 uncultured Campylobacteraceae bacterium
TAATCAAATATATCCCAAAAATCACAATCATAGGACTTAAATCAATCATAGAAAACCTAAGTGGTAAAACCCTTCTTACAAAATCAAAAACAGGCTCTGTAAGCTTATAGATAATCCTTACAAAAGGATTATATGGATTTGGTCTTATAAAGCTTAAAATACAAGCTACAAGTATGATTAGCTGATACACATCAAGTAGTCTTATAAGTATATAAATAAACAAATCCATAAATTAGCCTTTAATTTTCTTATCTTTTATAATATCTTTTATAAAAGGTCTAATAAGTGGATATAAAGGTGCAAGTTCAGGTCCATGGGAACTAGATGTAAGAAGTAGCCTAAGCGGCATAAAAAACTTTTTACCTTTTAGGTTTGATTTTTCCATTAAAACTTTTTTAAACTCATCAAAATCCCCATTAAAACCATTTTCAAAAAGCTCTAAAATAATAGGTTTTAATGTATTTATCTCTTCTATAAACTCACTATCATCAATATCATTTAAAAGATTTTTTACTTTTTGCTCTATCTCGTTTATAGTTGAAGCTTCTTCTAAATAAAGCTTTGCTAGTGGCGAAACTAAAGAAGAATTAAACACCCTATCAAAACTCATCAAAGAAAAAAGCTTATCATCATCTAGCATTTTTATATGCTCTCTATTTATAAACATAAGTTTAGCACTATCAAATCTAGCTGGACTTTTTGAAAGCTTTGCTATATCAAAAAACGAAATTGCTTCATCAAGAGTAAAAACTTCTTTTGGCGTATTGTTGCCAAGAAGTATCAAATAGTTTGCTATAGCACTTTCAAGTATACCCTCACTTAGTAGCCATTTTACGCTTGAGTGAGCTTCTCTTTTGCTCATTTTTCTACCTTCTTCGTTTAAAATTATAGGTAAATGAGCGTATTGTATATTTTTATCATATCCTAAACTTGTTCTTATATGCTCTTGTTTTGGTGTGTTTGATACATGGTCTTCACCTCTTATTATATAGCTTACATCTTCTAGCATATCATCAACAGCACAAGCAAAATTATATGTAGGTGTTTTATCTGTTCTAAGAATTACAAAACTATCTATATTGTCTGGTTCAAACATCAAATCACCCTTTATTTTATCGCTAAAACCAATAGATTGTTCTGGTTTTTTAAGTCTTATTACAAAAGGTTTTTCATTATTTAAAACTTCACTATCACTTAAAGCTAAACAAGCACCATCGTATCTGTATGCTTTGCTTTCTTTTTTTGCTTTTTCCTTTTTTGCTTCAAGTTCTTCTTTAGTGCAAAAACAAGCAAAAGCTTTACCTTCTTGAACTAATTTTAAAGCTAATTTTTGATGGATAGAAAAATTATCGCTTTGTAAAAAATACAAATCCCACTTAATTCCAAAGCGAGTTAAAAGCTCTTTTATATCTTCTTCTTTTCCGTCTATATTTCTTGCATCATCTGTATCTTCTATACGAAGTATGAATTTATCTTTATTTTGTTTAGCACATATGTAGTTTATAAGTGCAGCTCTTAAATTTCCTATATGCATATCACCTGTTGGCGAAGGGGCAAATCTATACATAGTCTTTCCTTGATTTATAGTTTAACTTGAGTTGTAAAACTTAATTTTAATATCTTTTAGGTTAAAATAATACATTATAAACCCTTAGATTGGATATAAAATGATTAAACAATTGTTAAAAGAATTTGATTTTTTTAAAGATATAAATGATGATTTGTTAGAAGAAATTGTAAATATTAGCGTGATTAAAAAATACCAAAAAGATGAGATAGTTTTTTATGAAGGAGAAAAAACAAACTATCTTCACTATCTTGCAAAAGGCGAGATGAAGCTTTATAGAAACAAACCAAATGGTAGTGAAATTTTTATAAGAAAATTTATAGCTCCTTGCTTTGTTGCAGAACTTGCAAACATCAACGATATGCCATTTCCTTCAAGCCTTAGTTCTTTAAATGATAGCGTTGTTGTAAAGATAGACTATAAAAAATTTATGCAAATTTTTAAAGATGATAAGATGATAACAGATAGATTTTTTCCGTCTTTAAGCGAAAAAATGACTTATTTGCATAATTTTATATATAACGAAATAGCATTAAACTCAAACGCAAGAGTGGCTAAACTTATCGTTGAAAATAAAGAAATTTTCAAAACCACAAAACAAAATCAAATCGCAAGTGAACTTAACTTAGCACCTGAAACTTTTTCTAGAATTTTGGCAAAATTTAAACAAGATAAAGCCATAGATATGCAAGGCAAAGAAATTATAATCTTAAATAAAGATTATCTAACGGAGCTTTATTTATGAAACATATTATTTTTGCTGTTATTTGTTTTTTAGCTTTTTTTATAGCTAATTTTGGAGTATATTTAATGCTTAGTAAAATTAGTTTTTTAACTCGTTTTACAAAGCACATAAAACGCATTTTTGTGGTTGTATTTTTGCTTGAAATTTTATTTGTAGTGCTTATGAGAAAAAATTTCTTAAACGATGAAGTTTATGACTTTTTAGCAATGCTACTTGGATTTAGCTTTTTCTTTTTTTTAGTATCTATGGTGTTTTTATTTGTTGATTTTATCTTAAACGCTCGTCAAAATGGACTTATAAAAGGCATAAAACAAACCCTAACACCACCTAATCAAATAAATCAAAGTAGAAGAAAATTTTTAAAACTTAGTTTTGAAGTGTGGGTTTTAGTTGTTGCTTTTTCTATGTTTTTTAAAGGCTTAAAAGACGCACTTAGCATACCTAAAGTCAATGAAATTAGCATTCAAAGTGATAAAATCACAAAAGATTTGAAATTAGCTGTGATTAGTGATTTGCACCTTGGAAAAAACCTAAATGAAGATTTTTTTAAAGGTGTCATAAAAAGGGTTAATGAACTAAATGCTGATTGCGTGATGATAGTTGGGGATTTGGTTGATACTGATATAGATGATATAAATTATTTGCATTTATTAAATGATTTTAAATCAAAATATGGAACTTTTTATGTTTTTGGTAATCACGAGTATTATCATGGGGTAGAAAATATCCACAAAGAGCTTAAAAAATACAATATAACAATTCTTGATAACAAAAATGCTTTTTTTGATGATTTTATGGTAGCGGGAGTAAATGACTTAGCTGGGATAAAATACGGAGTTAGTGAGTATATGCCAGACTTAAACAAAGCAAAAAAAAGCATGGATTTAAACAAATTTAATATACTTTTAACTCATCAACCAAAATTTGCAAAGCTTTATGATGTAAATGAGTTTGATTTGGTTTTAGCAGGTCATACTCATGCGGGTCAGATTTTTCCGTTTTCAATCCTTGTTGTGCTTGAGCAAGGGTTTTTATATGGGCTTTATAAGTTAACAAATAAAACAAATTTATATGTAAGTAGCGGTGCTGGTTTTTGGGGTCCTAGCATTAGGTTTTTAGCCCCTAGTGAAATCGCACTTATAAACATAACTAAGGAGAATAAAAATGTTTAAAAACACAATTTCAAATGCTTTTGGCTGTATAACAAGAATACAATTTCCAAAAAAAATCCAAACTTTTATAAACAAAAAGTATATAAACCACTTTGGCATAGATATGTCAAATTTCAAGCATCATAGCGAGTACAAAAGCCTTTTAGAGCTTTTTACTAGAAGATATGTAAATTTTCCAAACATTGAAGAAGGTTTTATAAGCCCTTGTGATGGCGTTGTTTTTGGTATGGGAACAAGCGTTGATGTAGATAATAAAAGCAAAGCATTTAGTATCAAAGGTAAAGAGTATTTTATAGATGATGTGCTTTTGAAAAAACCTTTTGAAAGTTTTGATTTTTTAAATATTTATCTATCTCCAAAAGACTATCACAACTACCATGCACCTTGTGATATGCAAATACTATCGCTTAGCTATATACCGGCTGATTTATACAGCGTAAGTTATAAAGCTCTTTTAAAAGTGCCAAACCTTTATGCAAAAAATGAGCGTGTGATTTTGGAGTGCAAAAGCGGTGAAAAAGTGTTTTTTATGGTGTTTGTTGGAGCTTTAAATGTGGGTAAAATGGTGTTTGATTTTGATGAAAGCGTGCAAACAAATGCAAAAAAAGGTTCTTTTTATAAAGAATACAAAAACCTTTTTGTAAAAAAAGCAGATATGCTAGGTCGCTTTGAGCTTGGCTCTACCATACTAATCATATCAAAAAGCAATGACATAAAATACAACTTAGAAAATGGCGATAGTGTAAAGTTTGGCAAACAAATAGCCGATGAATTATAAATAAATTTCGTTTGTTT
>CAZYDK010000062.1:0-5098 GCA_964646025.1 uncultured Campylobacteraceae bacterium
AAACCAAACCTCAAGTCAGCGAAATTTGGGTGAGTTTTAAATTTCGTTTGTTTGGTGTAAAATTTAGCAAATAAAAAAAGTCTATAAAAAGGATTTTGCATTAGCAAAATCAGTTAAAAAAAAATCAGCTGTAAGGTTTGCGTGTAAAAAACCGCTTAGCTTTTTGGAGTAAAGCGAACAAAAAGGTTGTGGTTTTTTAGCAAACCTTACCCCTTGGCGTGTTAGGGTGGGGTAAGGGGTCATAGGGGAAAGGGGCGGGGCGAACTCCGCCATTTAAGCTCCGCCCCTTCCCCTAAAAAATAAAACACAAACAAAAGAAAAACTAAAAGCAATAACAACAAAACCAAACAAACGAAATTTAGATGGATTTGCTTAATGACAAGCTGCTTAAAGTAGTTAGGCTAGAAAGGACTGCATCACCTTAAGATGCTTTTTATGGGTGGGGGGGGTAAACTTTGTTAAATGCTTTTTTTGGGCGAACTTGCTAAACACTTTTTTGGGTAGTAAATTTCGTTTGCTTGGGTGGGGTTGTATTGTATTTGGGAGATTGAGATTTTTTGATTGGTTTTACTGGATTTGATTAGTTGTTAATTTTGGTTAGCTTTTTTGATGGGGCGATAAAGCCTTTTGCGAGTAAATTTCGTTTGTTTAAGCTAAATTTGCATTAAAACAGCGTGTAAACAAACGAAATTTAAGCAAAACAAACAAAATTCACCCCCCCCCACGCATTTTTACTACTCTTTAAAAAGCTTAGATTCAAGCTGTTTAAGCTTTGCTTCATCGCTTGATTTTTTAATGGTTTTATGTAGTTTATTCATATACTCTTCTAACATTTCTTGAGAATTAACTTTTTTATCATAACTTAAACATCTATCGCATTTACAAGTTGATACTTCATGGTATTTTTCGCCAACAAGCTCATAGCTAAGCTCCGTATCTGCAATTCCTAAACGCAAATATTCTGCTAACTTTAAGCACAAATTCTCATCAATTATAGGACACATAAGCTCAAGCCTACGCTCAAGATTTCTTGGCATCATATCAGCACTTGATATGAAATAACTTGGGTTTGAGTTTTTAAAATAAAACACCCTTGCATGCTCAAGGTATTTTCCAACTATACTTTTTACTACTATGTTTTTGCTATACTCCATATCTGTTTTAAGACAGCAAACACCACGAACGATAAGATATATTTTAACACCTTTTAAACTAGCATTGTAAAGTGCTTTGATTATACACTCATCAACAAGCGAATTCATCTTCATAATTATCTCGCCATTTTCTCCCATACTTGCTTCTTTGTTTATCATTTTTAAAATATTATCTTTGATTTGATTTGGCGACATACTCATGGTTTTTAACGCTCTTTTTTTAGAAAAACCACTAAGAGTATGGAAAAATGTTGTTATATCGTGATTTGCTATATTTTCTTTGGTTGTAAAATAGCTCATATCTGTATACACTTTTGCACTCGTGGCGTTATAATTACCCGTGCTTATATGTGCGTAAAACTTAAGCCCATCATTGCTTTGGCGTATAATTTGTATAACTTTTGCATGAACTTTAAACCCTGTTATACCATATATAACATGTGCTCCTGCATTTTCTAGCTCTTTTGCCCAGTGAAGATTGTTTTCTTCATCAAATCTAGCTTTAAGCTCAACCATAACAGTAACTTGCTTTCCTTCGTTTGCTGCGTCTATTAGGGACTTAACTATGGTTGAATTGTTTCCTACACGATAAAGCGTCATTCTAATGCAAACTACTTTTGGGTCTTTACTAGCTTCTTTAATTAGCATAGTAACAGGATTAAAACTCTCATAAGGCTGATAACATAAAACATCTGCTTTATCAATACTATCAAAAATACTTGTATTTTCTTCAAATGGCGGTAAAAGCTTTGGAGAATAAGTAGGAGATGTTAGATGTGATAATGCTTTATGATTTACAATTTGCATAAGTGCTGATAGATTTAGTGGTGTATCATACTCATATATATCTTTTGCAAAAATTTTTGTATGGCTGATTAGAAAATCAAGTATTTCTTTATCTGGATTTTTTTCTATTTGCATACGAACAAAAGCACCTTTTCTTCTAAGCCTAAGCCCTTGCTCAAGCATCATCATAAAATCATCTGCTTCTTCTTCTTCTATGATTATGTCTGCATTTCTTGTTACACGAAAATTAAGACTACTTACCCTAAGATAACCAGGAAAAATATCTTCTATATGCTGTATAACGATACTTTCAACCGGAACAAAAACAAACTCATCAACTTCAAAAAATCTAGGCAAAACCCGTGGAATTCTTATCATAGCAAATTTAATTATCTCATCATTTGTACTATCTTTTAGTTTTAAAGCCACAGAAAAACTAAGATTATTAAGCGGTGGAAAAGGATGAGTTGCATCTATAGCAATAGGAACTATAACAGGAAGTATGTTTGAGAAAAAATACTCTTTTGCTTTTTTCTTTTGAGCCTTATTTAGTTCTTCATAATTACTTAAATAAATTTTTTCTTTTTTTAAATCCTCTATAATACTTTTATAATTTTGTTCTAAAATCTTTTTTTCTTCATGCAAATACGACCTTATAGCCTTAAGTTGTTCAAGTGGAGTTAAGCTACTTCCATCAATACTTACACCTGCTGCAAAAAGTTGCTTAAGTCCAGCAACTCTTATCATATAAAACTCATCAAGATTAGTACAATAAATACTAATAAACTTAAGTCTTTCTAGCACAGGTAAATTTTTTGTGCTTTGTTTTAAAACACGAGTATTAAACTCAAGCCAACTAAGTTCTCTGTTTATAAGCATACTACTATTTAGTTTCATATTTATTCTCCAAAAACCATAAAAAAGCAAATTCACTAAGCGGTGTTTTTATGTGTTTATTCATTGTGTTTTTATAATCATCAATCCCAATAAAAACAAGCTCTATATCTTCGCCATCAACCCCACCGCCACTTCCAACTCTATCATCTTCGCAAATCTCTGTATAATAAAGTCTTTGTTTGCTAACTCCACTACCAAGACCATTGTAAAACTCATCAATAAATTCTAATTTTTTTGGTTTATACCCTGTCTCTTCTACACACTCTTCAAAAGCTATTTGTTCATAACTTAAGTTTTTATCCACAATACCACTACAAAGCTCAAGCGTATATCCTAACTCATCTTTTTTAGTGTTTAGCTCATCGTTTATTTGGTGCATATAAAGTGCTGGGCGAAACTGTTTTACAAACACTAAAGACTTTTTATCTTTATGATACATTATCACAGATACACAATCATGAACTTTTATATAATCCCAAGTTATTTTTGTTTGATTTAGCTCAAAAGATACTCTTTTTGGTATTATAAAATTAGATTTATCAAATACTTCTTCTTTAAAATTTTTTATTTTTTTCATCACTTAGCCTTTTTATGATAATTATAAAAAAGCTAAGTGAAATTTATGCTAAAAAATCTTAGAAAGTGGATAAAAATTATTGATAAGTATCGCTATTATAACTACAGGACACACAAATTTAACAAAATAAAACCAAATTAAAAAACCAATTTTACCTAAAACGCCAATCATATACTCTTTAATCACCAAAACATCACTTGCAAAACCAATAAACAAACAAGTAAATAAAATACCAAATGGTAGCATTATATTTGATGTTAAAAAGTCTAAAAAGCTAAAAAAGTCCATACCAAACAAGCTTACACTAAAACCTTTTTGCATACTCATCATAGCTAAAGTTCCAAGTATAAATAAAATTATACCTATATAAACCATAGCAAATTTTCTTTGTATTTTAAACTCACGCTCAACATAAAAAGCAAAAGGCTCTATCATTGAAACCGCACTTGTAATACCTGCAAAAAACAAACTTAAAAAAAGTAAAAAAGCTATGATATTTCCAAGTAATCCAAGCTTACTAAAATGCCCCAACAAACTTACAAAAACAAGCCCCGCTCCACCACCACCTATCTCCGCCCCAAGCTCAAAAGCAAAAGAAAAAATCACTTGCCCCATTAAAAGACCTATGAGTATATTTAAAAATACAACAAGCAAGGCACTATTTAAAATATTTGTTTTATCATCAAGACTAGCAGCATAAGCACTAATGCACCCAACACCAAGACATAATGTAAAAAGCCCAAGCCCAAGAGCGTCTAAAAAAACATCAAAAGTAATTTTGGAAAAATCAGGCTTAAACAAAAACACAAAAGCTTCATTAAACCCACTACTAAAACAAGAAATTACAAACATAATAATAAGCAAAATTGACAAAAGTGGCATAGCAAAAACATTGAGCTTTTCTATACCGCTTTTAATGCCTTTACCAACTATATACAAGGTCAAAATCGCACATACACTAAAGCATAAAAAATTAATCCCAAAATCACTACTTACAGCCATTTCAAATCTAGCGTTAGACTCAACTAAATCCTTTGGCAAAGAATAAAATGCAACAAAAACATATCTTAAAACCCAACCTAAAATCACAAGATAAAACGAAAGCACAAAAACCCCACCAAGCATAAACACACCACCCATTTTATATAAACTTTTATGCTTTTTAGCCAAATCATAATAAGCATTTGCCAAATCTTTTCTAGTGATTTTTCCAATCGCAAGTTCAGCCAAAAAACCAGCAAGACCTAAAGTCAAAACTATAACCAAAAAAAGCACAACAAAAGCACTTCCGCCGTTTTTAGCAACAACTGTTGGAAACTTCCACATATTGCCAAGCCCAATCGCTCCACCGCTAACAGCTAAAATAAATCCTATTTTTGAAAATGTATTCATAAAAATCCTTGATATTTAATATTTAAAAACTAACCTAAAAATACTAAATTCGCCAAGGTATAAAGTAGTATAAATAAAAGCTAAAAACAAAAGTTACAAAGGCTAAAAAGCCAAAGAAAACTCCTCATAAAATCTCCTTGTAAAAAATGGTGATTATATAAAAACCACAATGCTTTTGCAAGAAAAATACAATAATTTTTATAAATTTCGTTTGTTTAAAGCCCAAAATCAGCAAAATTTACTCAAACTTGCTCAAACAAACGAAATTTAAAGAAATTATCAAAAAGTATTG
>CAZYDK010000062.1:5198-8062 GCA_964646025.1 uncultured Campylobacteraceae bacterium
AAATCCAAAAATACTTAAAATCTTAAAGCTTATCTTACCACCAAGCATTATGTCTAAAATCGCCAAAGGACAAACAAATCTTATAAAAAACAACCATATCTTAAACCAAAATTCCCCCATATATGGCACAAAAAAGTTTTTCATAACATCTTTTTTAACAACAAAGCCAACAAAAATACAAGTAACTATAGCTGATATTGGCATAAGTATATTTGATGTTAAAAAGTCAAGATTATCAAATAAGTTTTTGCCAAAAAATGTTAGGTATGATGAAAACTCTGCGTGATTGCTTAAAATACACAAAATCCCAACAACATAAACAAAAATGCCTATTTTAACCAAAGCATTTAGCCTTGAAATACCAAATCTATTTATAAGATAAAAAGCAAAAGGCTCTATCATTGAAACCGCACTTGTAACCCCTGCAAAAAATAAAGCTATGAAAAAACAAACTGCTAAAGCATTGCCAATCACTCCCATACCGCCAAACAAACTTGCAAGGCTAACAAAAACAAGTCCAGCCCCGCTTTCTTTAGGGTCGGTTCCAAACTCAAAAACAAAAGTAAAAACAACAAGCCCCATCATAAGACCGATTAAAACATTTATTAAAATTATTGATAAAGTTGATTTTATGATATTTGTCTCATCGTCCATACTAGCTGAGTATGTAAGCACCACACAAACACCCATTGAAAGACTAAAAAAGCTAAGCCCTAAAGCGTCAAGAACGGTTTTATATGAAATCGCACTAAAATCAGGTTTAAACAAAAACAAAAAAGCTTCACTAAATCCATTTATGCTAAAACTATATAAAAGCATTAAAACAAGCAAGATAAAAAGTGCTGGCATCATCCAAACATTCATCTTTTCAATTCCGCTTTTAATGCCCTTACTAACAACCCAAAAAATAAGTAAAAAAACAAGGCTAAAGCAAATGATTTGAGAACTTAAATCAAACCCTACTAATGTACTAAAAGTTTTTGCTGCTTCGTTTATGTCTTTTGGTAATGCAAAAAAAGAAAGATAAATATACTTTAAAATCCAACCAATAACAACACTATAAAAACACACTATCAAAATCGCACCAACCATAAAAAATCCCGCCATTCCCCAAGATTTTTTATACTTTGGAGCAAGTTCGCTGTAAGCTAAAACAGCGTCTTTTTTCGTGATTTTACCAATACTAAGCTCTCCTAAAAACACAACAAAAGCCACTAAAAGCGTAAGCGTTAGATATAAGATTATAAAAGCACTACCGCCGTTTTGTCCTACCATTGTAGGAAATTTCCACGCATTTCCAAGCCCAACGGCACTTCCTGCCATCGCTAAAATATATCCGATTTTTGAAAATTGTTCTTTCATTTTAAATCCTACTGCACAAATTGATAAACAGCTATGATAATCACAGCACTAGTAGCTACAAACCTAGCAAAAATATACCAAAGATTAAAAAACTTTTCATTCATATATGGTAAAAAAGCCTTTTTAACATCTTCTTTTTTAAGCACAAAGCCAACAAAAATAGCCGCCATAAAAGCGCCAAAAGGCATAATTATATTTGAGCTTAAAAAATCAAGTATATCAAAAAAGTTCATTCCAAAAAATGTAAGATACTCATCTCCAATGCCCAAAACGCTACAAAAAGCACAAGCCGTGCCAAGCAAATAAACCACAATGCCTATATAAACTATAGCTTTAAGTCTTGAAAGATTAAACTTATTTATAAGATAAAACACAAAAGGTTCAACCATAGAAACAGCACTTGTAATACCCGCAAAAAACAAAGATATGAAAAACATCAAAGCCAAAACATTACCCAAAAATCCAAGCTTAGCAAACAAACTCATAAGGCTTATAAATATAAGTCCAGCACCGCTTTGCTTAGGGTCTGCATTAAATTCAAAAACAAAAGTAAAAACAACAAGCCCCATCATAAGACCGATTAAAAGGTTTATGAAAATTATGTAAAAAGTAGAGCTTACAAAGTTTGTTTTTTCTGGCAAGCTTGCTGAGTAGGTGATGATTGAACCCGCACCAATAGATAAGCTAAAACAAGCTAGTCCTAAAGCGTCTAAAAAAGACTTTGTATTAATCTTAGAAAAATCAGGAGCAAATAAAAACGAAAAAGCCTTGCTAAATCCATCTATACTAAAACTATATAAAAGCATTAAAACAAGTAGTATAAACAAAGAAGGCATCATCCAAACATTCATTCTTTCAATTCCAGCCTTAACACCCTTTGCAACCGTAAAAAAAGTAAGAAAAAACACCACACTAAAACACACAATAAGTGCTTTTGGGCTAAACTTTAGCAAAGTTTCAAAAAGCATTTGATTGTCTTTTATATCTGTGCTTATGGTATTTACGCCAATCACTGCTAAGAAACAATGGTATATATAATACACTATCCAGCCAATTATAACACTATAAAAACTAACTATAAGCAAAGCACCAAGCATTGTAAAACCTACTAAGCTCCAAGCTTTTTTGTTCTTTGGGGCTAAAGCGTAGTAGGCTCCACTTGGGTCAAGTCTGCTTGTTTTGCCTATGTAAAGCTCACACAAAAATATAACAAAACCAACAAAAAGTGTCAGTATGATAAAAAGCAAAACAAAAGCACTACCGCCGTTTTGTCCTACCATCGTAGGAAATTTCCACGCATTTCCAAGTCCAACGGCACTTCCAGCTACCGCTAAAATAAATCCTATCTTTGAAAAAGTTGAGTTCAAAATAAGCCTTTTTATGGAGTTTATTAATCTTTTAAAAAACCTTAATGATATAAAAACAAACTTAAAAAACACAAAATGAAGTTTAAGTTGCTAAAATTGATTTTAAAAATCAGCGTGGATAAATTTCGTTTGTTT
>CAZYDK010000063.1:0-8050 GCA_964646025.1 uncultured Campylobacteraceae bacterium
TAAATTTCGTTTGTTTGGGATACTAGCTATAATCAAACAAACGAAATTTAAAAGATTGATTGTATTTTTGTTAAGCCAAACAAACGAAATTTACTCGCACCATTTAGCGTAAAACTCACGCCTAAAGCTTTCAAATCTTTGTTCTATTATAGCATCTTGCATAGCTTTGCTAAGCCTTAAAAAGTAGGCTATATTGTGAATACTAGCAAGGCGGAAAAAGCTTATTTCTTTTTCTTTAAAAAGATGATGTAAGTATGCACGGCTGTAGTTTTGGCATGTATGACAATTGCAACCTATCTCAATAGGATTTGGGTCATTTTTAAACTTATCTTTTTTTATCTCAATTTTTCCAAAATCCCCATAAAGCGTCCCATTTCTAGCGTTTCTAGTAGGTAAAACGCAGTCAAACATATCAACCCCAAGGTACACATTTTCTACCAAATTTTCAGGCTTTCCCACCCCCATAAGGTATCTTGGTTTGTGTTTTGGCATAAACTCAGTGGTAAACTCAACCGTATCATACATAGCCTGTGTTTCTTCTCCAACACTAAGCCCACCTATAGCAAACCCATCAAAATCATCACCACAAAGACTATTAGCACACTCACGCCTAGCCTCATACTCACACCCACCTTGAAGTATAGCAAAGAGATTTTGATGAGTATGCAAGCCTTTATCTTTCATACTTTTGTGATATTCTAAGCTTTCTTTTGCCCAGCGTATCGTTCTATCTAGACTTTGTTTTATGCGTTTTGGATTGTTTTGTTTGCCTAAATCCACCAAATCATCTAAAACCATCATTATATCGGAGTTAAAGTCGTATTGACACTCAAGCACACTTTTTGGTGTGAAGTAGTGTTTGTTGCCATTTTTATAGTCTTTAAAACTTATGCCATTTTCATCGGGTTTTCCAGCTAAAGAAAACGCTTGAAATCCACCACTATCAGTTAAAAACGAGCCACTGTATTTACTAAAACCATGAAGCCCACCAAATTCTTTTATAAGTTTTGGTGTTGGGCGAAGATATAAATGATATGTGTTTGCTAGTATGATTTTTGCTCCAAGGTTATTTATATCTACGCTATCAAGACCTTTTATACTAGCTTTTGTTCCAACAGGCATAAAAATAGGGGTTAAAAACTCACTATGAGCTGTTTTTATACTACAAACTCTAGCTTTGCCATCAGTTGCTATTACTTTAAATTCCATTTGTTATAATATCCTTTTTAATTTTGGAGGTTTTATGAAAAAAATCCTAATTTTAGCACATGGTAGCTTAGCAAGGTATTTTATACAAAAGATAATAGAAATAAAATACATCAAAACAAAATTTATAGTCATAAGCTACGAAGATTTGGGACTACAAGCGGATAATATGGAGTTTTTTGTTTTTGACCCAACTCACGAACAAAAACTTGAAAAAGTATTTTCAAGAAATCAATTTTTACAAGCTTTTATAATTTTAGATGAAGAAGATACTATCTTAGCTCATAAAGCACTTAAAAAGTTAGATTCAAAACTACATATAATCACTTGTTCAAATCAAGATATAGATGATAATCAAACGGATAATCTAATAATAGATGAACTACTAGGACACAGGCTTGTTTCAATGCTACAAGATACGCCAACAACAGCTCAATCAATCGGTCTTGGAAAAGGCGAGATAATGCAAATGAAAGTTCCTGTTGGAAGTAGCTATGCTTATAAACATATAGAAGTTATAAACCAAAGACAATTTAAAATAGCTCTTATTTATAGAAATGAGCAAATTATAATTCCAAAGCGTGGAGTTATGATATATCCAAACGATACTTTGCTTTTAGTTGGTCAGCCACATATACTTTTAAATGAGTTTTTAAAAAGCAAAAAACAATCAGGACAATTCCCAAATCCATATGGAAATAATATATGTTTGATTATAGATAAACTAGATAAAAGCGTTGATGATTTGTTAAATACAGCTATGCTTTTTCATCTTAAAACTAACTCTAAAAAGCTATGTATAAAGGTTTTAAACCCAACATATAATAAGTATTATGAAAAACTAAGCAAACTAAACACTAGCTCAATCAATGTTAGGTTTTTTTATCAAAAAACAAAAGCTAAAGAGATTATCAAAAATTTTGCAGATGGAGAAGGTGGGCTTTTTGTAGTTGATAATAAAATATTTAAAAAGCATAAAAAAGATTTTTATCTTAGCGATATGCCTGTGCTTAAAATCGGAAGTGGTGGTTTTATGCAGCTTAGACAAAGCCTTATTTTAAAAGATAATTTTATGAATGCAGAAGATGTTTCTGTTGAGTTTTTAGACCTTAGTAAGCTTCTTGGTTTAAAACCAATTGTTGATTGTTATATGGATGGTGATATTGATGATTTAAAGGAGCATTTTATGGCTATGTCATCTAGCTATAAAGCAAGTGTAAAGGTGATAAAAAGTAAAGAAAACCCACTTTTAAAGTATAAAAATAGCACTAGATTTTTGCATTTTGTTCCTTTTTATGAAAGTATTGTTAAAAACAACACAGCATATATCAAAAACGACTTAACAGCTCATCATTCAAAGCTTGATAAGTGTTTTCAGCTTTTTATACCAGCATAAGGAAATATAATGAAAATTAATATAAATCTTAAGCAAAATCCGTATTTTGTTTATATTGATGAGGATATAGATAGTAATTTTTTAGCTAAGTTCTCAAAGGTTGTGGTTTTGACAAACACAACTTTACATAGTTTGTATAAAGATAAGCTAAAAGATATCATACAAACGAAATTTGAGCTAATTATCATAAATGATGGGGAAGATTATAAAAATTATGAAAGTGTAAATTATATACTTGATGAGCTTTTTAAGCTTAAAGCAGACAGAAAAAGCCTTTTAATTGGTTTTGGTGGTGGGGTGATTACAGATATGACAGGTTTTGCGGCTAGTATCTATCAAAGAGGGATTAAAAGTCTTTATATACCTACTACATTACTTGCTTGTGTTGATGCGGCAGTTGGTGGTAAAACAGGCATAAACAACAAATATGGCAAAAACTTAATAGGCACTTTTTATCAGCCAAGTGGGGTTTATGTATTTACGAATTTTTTTGATACTTTAGGTAAAAAAGAACTTAGTGCAGCTATGAGTGAAGTAGTTAAAATGGCTGTATTGTTTGATAAAGAGTTTTTTGAGTTTTTAGAAAGCATAGATAAAAAGAAGTTTTTAAAACTTGATAAAGAAGTGATTAAACACATAATCTTAAGAAGTGTTGAGCTAAAAAGAGATGTTGTAATTAGCGATGAAAAAGAAGCAAATCTTAGAAAAGTGTTAAACTACGGTCATACTTTTGCTCATGTTTTAGAAAAGCAAGGAGATTATAAGCTTTATTTACACGGAGAAGCTGTAGCTATCGGACTTAGCATGATAAACAAACTAGCTGTTAGGCTAAATCTAATGCCAAAAGAACTAGCTACTAGAATTGATAATCTTTTGCTTAATTTTAATCTTTTTATAGATACAAAAATTGATGATGAAAATGCGTTTTATGATGATTTGTTTTTGGATAAAAAAAGCGAATTTAGTCAAATTTGTTTTATAATAGCAAGAGATTTTGGCAAATTTGAGTTTTTTTATGATATAAAAAAAGAAGATGTATTAAAACTTTTAAGTGAGTATAAATGAAAAAAATATTGTTTTTTTTAGCATTTAGTGTATTTTTATATGGTGCTGACGCGGTAAATACGGACAATCAAACTTTACTAGAAAACGGCAAAGAAGAAAAGATAAACGAGCTTAAAACATCAATAAGAACAATTAAGCAAAGTTTAGAATCTAATGATTTACTTCAGCAATACAATACTTATTATAATTATTTAGCCTATAAAGAAGAAAAAAAAATACTAGAAGAAGAACTTAAAAAACATAAAAAAACTTCTAAAACAAAAGAAGAAATAGAAGAAAAATTATTAGCTTTAAATGAGAAAATAGATGTTTTAAAAGATTATGAAGACTATTCTTTTATAAAAAGTATAAACATACCACAAACTGTTGAAGCTTTTCCAAAGATAAAAAACCCAATACACATAATCTCTGCTTTTTCTCATATAAAAGAGCTTAGTGATGAAGAGAAAAAATATCAAAAAGACTTTAGCACTTTTAGTTTTTTTGTAGATAAGCTTAGTCAGTATGCAAGATATCAAGAACAATTATTTAATATCACTCAAGATGAAAAAATCAAGCTTGAAAGCGAAAAAGCGTCAAAACAATATAATGATTTTATGTTAGCGTATGATAGAGCTAAAACTTCACTTGCTATATATACAAAAAAAGTAGATGAAGAGATAAACCGCATAAAAACAGACATTAAAAGTCAGTTTTTTCAAATGTTAAATATCTTTTTGGGTATTTTAATCGTTATAGCATTGTTTTTGCTTGTTAAAAAAATAGTTAAAAAATATGTAGAAGATAGTGAGAAAATCTACACTTTAAACAAGATGTTAAACTTAGCTCAAATTAGCATTGTTTTACTTGTTTTGCTTTTTGCATATATTGATAATATATCTTATCTTGTAACCGTTTTAGGATTTGCGTCAGCTGGTATTGCGATTGCTATGAGAGATATGTTTATGAGTATGCTTGGGTGGTTTGTGATTATTTTTGGTGGTAGTTTTAAGGTTGGAGATAGAGTTAGGGTTGTTAAAAACAATGTTACTTATGTAGGAGATATTGTTGATATATCACTACTTAAGATGACTATTTATGAAGATGTAACACTAGGAACACTTTTAAGCAAAGAACGCCGTGCTGGTAGAATGATATATGTGCCAAATAATATCATTTTTACAGAGCTTATGGCAAATTATACTCATGCAAATATTTATACTCTTTATGATGTTGTAGAAATTTATATCACTTTTGATAGTAATTTATCAAAAGTAGAACAAATCATAAAAGATATAGTAAATCCAATCACACAAAATGCTGTAAATACAGCAAAAAACACTATGAAAAAACTAAGACATCATTATAATGTAAGGTATGCAAAAACAGAAACTAGAGTTTTTACAAACATAGAAAGAGAAGGGGTAAAAATCTCAGCTTGTTATCTTTGCTATACTAGAGAAGCGTTAAAAACAAGAACTTTAATTTGTCAAAAAATACTAGAAGAGTTTAAAAAACATGATGATATAAAACTAGCTTATCAAACTCATATGGTATATATGCAAAATTATAAAAATATGCCATTTAATGGCAAAATGGAGCAAGATGAAAAAGATATACTTTAAAACTTTTGGATGTAGAACAAATATATATGATACAGAGCTTTTAAAATCATATGTAAAAGATTATGAGATAGTAAATGATGAGCTTTTAGCTGATATTATCATCATAAACTCATGCACCGTTACAAATGGAGCAGATAGTGGGCTAAGGCATTATATAAATCAAGTAAAATCCCACAACAAACAAACGAAATTTATACTAACAGGTTGTGGGGCAGTTAGCCGTGGTAAAGAACTACTTGATAAAAGTGAGATTTTTGGTGTATTTGGTGCGGGGCAAAAAAGCAAGATAAATGAGTTTTTAAAAGAAGAAAAAAGTTTTTATGACATAGGTGAGTTAAATTTTAAAGATAAAAAAATCATCTCAAATTATCAAAACCATACAAAAGCATTTGTAAAAGTTCAAGAAGGGTGTAACTTTGCTTGTAGTTATTGTATCATACCTAGTGTGCGTGGAAAAAGTAGAAGTTTAGACCAAAATGACATCATAAATCAAGTAAAAATTCTAGCTCAAAACGGATATAACGAGATAGTGATAACAGGCACAAACATAGGTAGTTATGGCGAAGATATAGGGCTTAGTTTTGGTGGGCTTTTGGCAAAACTTGGGTGCATAAACGGTATAAAAAGAATAAGACTTGGAAGCATTGAGCCTGTGCAAGTTGATGATGCGTTTTTAGAAATCCTTGATGAGCCTTGGTTAGAGCGTCATTTGCACTTAGCCTTACAACACACTAGTCAAAAAATGCTAACTTTAATGCGTAGAAGAAATAAACTCAAAAAAGATTTAGAGCTTTTTGAGTTTTTAAACGATAAAGGTTTTGCTTTAGGCACTGATTTTATCGTAGGGCACCCTGGAGAAAGTGATGAGGTTTGGATAGAGGCGCTAGAGAACTTTAAAAAGTTTAATTTAACTCATCTTCATGCTTTTATTTATAGTAAAAGAGACGGCACTCATTCGGTTGAACTTTCTAAAAGATTAGGAGATATATCAGGCGATATATCAAAAGTAAGATTAAACGAGATAAAATCTATCGTAGCACAAAATAATTACGAGTTTAGAAAATCTCATGCTAATTTACCGCTAGAGGTTTTAGTAGAGCAAAAAAAAGGCGAGTTTTACGAAGGATATGACCAATTTTTTAACAAGGTTTTGATAAAAACAGATAAAGATATAGCTAAATCTTGGCTAGTTTTAGATGAATACGAGGTGGATTTTGAAAATACAAAAGCTAAAATCTAAGCACATAATTATAATTTGTTTTATTTTATTAGTGTGTATTTTTGCATACTTATCTGTGCTTAGTACAAAAGTATCTTGGATAAGCGTTGATGAGTTTTCTAGCAAAGTAAAAACCGCTAAAAGCATAAAAAACTCTTATGTTTTAGATGGGAATTTATATATAAGTATTGACGGAAAAAAATACGCTTTGATGATGAGTGATGAGGTAGCAAAAGCTTCTTTAAACATACCATTAGAGCAAAAAATGAGCGAAAGTTATGTTGAGTATATGCTGCTTTTTGTGGCTATGGCTTTTTTTGGTTTTATAGTTGTTATGTATATAAAACAAAACAAAGATAGGCAAGAGTTTTTAAAAAACGCAAACAAATCACAAGATATAAATCCAAAAATTAAGATAGAAACCCCAACTTTGAATGTTCGTTTTGATGATATAGCTGGACTTGATAATGTTAAAAAAGAGCTAATTAGACTTTGTGATATGATAAAAAATCCACAAAAATATAAATCCTTAAATATAAAATTACCAAAAGGGGTTTTGCTTTGTGGTCCTAGCGGTGTTGGTAAGACATACATAGCAAAAGCTTTAGCAAACGAAAGCGGTGCAAAGTTTTTTTATCATAGTGCAGCAAGTTTTAACGAACTTTATATAGGCGTGGGTGCTAAAAAAATCCGTGAACTTTTTGCTATAGCTAAAAATAACGCCCCAAGTATAATTTTTATAGATGAGATTGACGCTATTGGAAAAATCCGTGGAAGCGTTCATGCTAGTGAGAGTGAAAGCACATTAAACGAGCTACTTACTCAAATGGATGGTTTTGTAGGAAATGATAATGTCATAGTCATAGCCGCTACAAACAAATACGAAGTGCTTGATATGGCGCTTACTCGTAGTGGTAGGTTTGATAAAAAGATATTTTTAGAATTACCTGATTTTAATGCAAGACTTAAACTTTATGAGCTTTATTTTGGAGATAGGCTTGATATAAATCATCTTGCAAGACTTAGCGAGGGTTTTAGCGGTGCTGATATAGCGACTTTTGCAAACGAGTTTGCTTTGCTTTGCATAGAAAAAAACAATGCAAATATTGATGATGCGATAGAGCTTTTAAACAAGATAAAATTTGGACATAAAACTTTGCCAATGCTAGATAAAAAAGAGCTTTTAGTTCAATCTTTATATCAATCATCAAAAGCTTATATGGCTTATGTTTTAGGGCAAGATTTTGATAGGGTTAGCCTTTGGGAGATAGTTTATGAGTCAAAAGATAAGGCTATTTATTCTAAGTCTGATTTGGTGGCTAAGATTAAGATTTTACTATCTGGTAAGGCTGCTAATTTTGTGTTTTTTGATGATGAGTTTGATAACTTTGAAAAAGATTATAAAGAGATTTTAAAACTTGTTAAAAAGCTTGAAAATATGGGGGTTAAGGGCTTTGATTTAAATGCTTGTTTTGAAGAGATTAAGCCTTATGTACAAAACGAAAAAACAAATATAGAAAAACTAGCTCAAATTTTATCAACAAAAGACATAAGCAAAAA
>CAZYDK010000064.1:0-8027 GCA_964646025.1 uncultured Campylobacteraceae bacterium
GTTTGTGATTAGTTATATTTTGTTTTTTGGCTTGATTTGTTACTTTAGTTTTACTCCTTTAAATATTTTGTTTCTTTTATGTTTCACGGTAAAATTAGCTTAAAAAAACTTTAAGTTTTGCTAAAATCTCTTTGCTTATAATACTATCCACACATGACATTTTATTTTAAAACTTCAAAAAAGGTAGTATATGCAAATTTTAAAACGAGATGGAAAATTAGAAGAATTTAAGCCTTATAAAATCTTATCTGCTATGGAAAAAGCATACGCAAGTGTAAACAAAGAACCAAACCAAAAAGTGATTGATTTTGTTATAAAAAAAGCAAATGAGCTTGAGTTTGCAAGTGTTGAGATAGTTCAAGATATGATTGAAAAAGCATTTTTTGATAATAACGATTTTGATACTTTAAAAAGTTTTATGCTCTATCGTCATACTAGAAAGCTAGGTAGAGAAAAAGCTTTAGAATACGGCACTTACATAAATTGTTCTAGCACCATTGAAGAATATACTCAAAAAAATGACTGGAGAATAAGTGCAAACTCAAACACAGGATATTCTCACGCAGGGCTTATAAACAATACTGCTGGAAAAGTTATAGCAAATTATTGGCTAGATAATGTTTATGATAAAAAAATTGCTTTAGCTCATAGGGAAGCGGATTTGCATATACACGACCTTGATTGTCTTAGTGGATATTGTGCGGGGTGGAGCCTTAGGGTGCTTCTTGATGAGGGGTTTAACGGAGTTAGAGGCAGAGTTGAAAGCAAAGCACCATCTCATTTTAGAGCGGCACTTGGACAAATGGCAAACTTTTTAGGCATACTTCAAAGTGAATGGGCGGGAGCTCAAGCTTTTTCTAGTTTTGATACATATCTTGCACCTTATGTTTTTAAGGATAAATTAAGTGATAAAGAAATAAAAAAGGCTTTAATTAGCTTTGTGTATAATCTAAATGTCCCAGCTCGTTGGGGTCAAAGCCCATTTACAAACATCACTTTTGATATAGTTTGTCCAGATGATTTAAAAACTCAAATTCCTACAAAAAATCAAATTCATCTTTTTAAAGGTATAGAAGATGAAGAGCTTTTGATTATGGCAAAAGCTAGAGGTAAAGATAGCTTAGAAGATTTAACTTATGGGGATTTTGAACCTGAGATGCAAAGAATTACTATAATTTTTTATGAAGTGATGAGCGAGGGCGATAAATCATCTCAGCCTTTTACATTTCCAATTCCAACTATAAACCTTACAAATGATTTTGATTTTGATAGTGATGTGGCAAATGCTATTTTTAAAAATACAGCCAAAATGGGTTCAAGCTATTTTCAAAATTTCATAGGTTCTCAGTATAAATACGACGAAAATGGCAACAAAATTGAAGATGAAAACGCATACAAACCAAATGCGGTAAGAAGTATGTGTTGTAGGCTTCAGCTTGATTTAAGAGAACTACTTAAGCGTGGCGGTGGGCTTTTTGGAAGTGCAGAGATGACAGGAAGTATAGGTGTGGTAACTATAAACCTTGCAAGGCTTGGATACTTGTATAAAAATGATAAAAAAGCACTTTATCAAAGACTTGATGAGCTGCTTGAGATGTCAAAAAATAGTCTTGAAGATAAAAGAAAATTCATAACAAAATTATATAACGCTGGTCTTTATCCATATACAGCTAGATATCTACCTAATTTTAACAACCATTTTTCAACCATAGGTATAAATGGTGCAAATGAAATGATAAGAAATTATACAGATGATAAAGAAGACATATCAAGCAAATGGGGTAGGGAGTTTGCATTAGAGCTTATAGGCTATCTTAGAGAAAAAATCAAGCTTTTTCAAGAGCAAACGGGCAATTTATACAACCTTGAAGCAACTCCAGCTGAAGGCACTACTTACCGCTTTGCTAAAGAAGATAAGAAAAGATTTGATGGTATCATTCAGGCAGGAGAAGGGGAAAATATATACTACACAAACTCAACACAGCTTCCAGCAAACTTTACCCACGACCCATTTTTAGCACTTGATTTACAAGATGAGCTACAAAGTGCATATACAGGTGGAACGGTTTTACACCTTTATATGAGAGAAAAGCTTGAAAATGAAGTTGTTTGTAAAAAACTTGTAAAAAAGGTAGCGGACAATTATCGCTTGCCGTATTTTACAATCACACCAATTTTTAGTGTGTGTCCTAAGCATGGGTATTTAGCAGGTGAGCATGAGTTTTGCCCAACATGTGATGAAGAATTACTACAAAAAAATAATTTATAAGGAGAAAGAATGAGCAAAGAAGAGTTTTTGAAAAAAAATCAAGATAAAAGAACAAAATGTATGGTTTATACTAGAGTTATGGGTTATCATAGACCGGTTGAAAGCTTTAACCTTGGTAAAAAAGGTGAACACAAAGAAAGGAAAATGTTTGATATATGATATAACGCCTTTTACAACTCTTGACTATCCAAATGAGATAGCTTGTGTAGTTTGGATAGCAGGGTGCAATATGAGATGTAGATATTGCTATAACTATGAGATGATAAAAGCTAAAGGTAGCTTAAGTAGCATTGATTTAAAGAATTTTTTATTAAAAAGAAAAGGTTTTTTAGATGGTGTTGTATTTAGTGGTGGGGAATGCACCTATGATTTAGAGCTTTTAGAGTATGCAAGCATAGCAAAAGAGCTTGGATATTTGGTTAAAGTTGATACAAATGGTTCAAGTCCAGATGTTATTTCAGAGCTTGTGTATGGGGATTTGGTTGATTATGTGGCACTTGATTTTAAAGCTTTAGAAGATAAGTTTGATTATATAACAAGCACTAATTTTTTTAACCATTTTGTAAAAACATTAGATATTTTAATAGATAGCAATATGACCTTTGAAGTAAGGACAACTTGGCACTTTGATTTGCTTAGCATAGATGATATTTTAAGAATGAAAGGTTTTTTAAAATCTCGTGGATATAAGAATAAATACTATTTGCAAAAATTCTTAGAAGTTGATAATTTAACTAATTTAAAATCCTCTTTAAATGAGCCTGATTTATCTTTGCTTGATGATGATTTTGTCTTGCGTGGCTTTTAGATTATTTAAAAAAATGCTTAAAAATATTAATCTTTTTTTATGGTTAAAATGCTAAATTTCACGATTTTACTTATTATAAATTTGGTTAGGCGATTATGATAAATATTTTAAAAGTGGAAAAGATAGTTAAGCTATTTAGCAAAGATGGCGACTGGATGCATGTTATTTTGCTAGTGTGTTGCGTTGCACATTGGGGATATTTGTTTTTATTTTATTATTTGGGAATTAAAGAGCTTTTTATATTTAATATTTTTTCTATTATTGCTTATAAGATAATAGTTCACTTATCTAAGATAGGAAAATATAAAATAGCGTATGTTTTAACATATCTTGAGATATTTTTGCACCAGCTTTATGGTATGTATATTATGGGGCCTGATAGCGGGTTTGACCTTATTCTTTGTTGTTTGTTTTTATTTCAGTTTGGATTTTTTAGCAAAAGAACTTGTTTTTATTTAAGTATATTTTTAATTACTGTTCTTTATGGTTATTATAGTTTATCTGATTGTTATGATTTTATGTTTTCTAGTAATTATTTAGATTATAAACGATATTCGGATATATTTTATTATATAAACGAAGGTGTTTTAATATCTTTTATGATTGTTTATGCGATTTTAGCTTCTTTGGTGTCAAATAGTAAAATTGATGATTTAAAATACATAGTTCATCATGATATGCTAACAGGGCTTTATAATAGAAAGTATTTAGAAGATACAGTGCTTCCAAACATAGACAAAAAATCAATGTTATTTTGTATTTGTGATATAGATGATTTTAAAAAAATTAACGATAAAAAAGGTCATGATGTTGGTGATATAGTTTTAAAAAGACTTGGACTTGTGTTTGCAAAGGCTTCTTCTGAGATAGATATTGATATTATTAGGTGGGGCGGGGAAGAATTTTTAATATGTGGAGATTTTAAAACTGAAAATGAGTGTAAATTATTTTTAGATAATCTTCGCCTAAGCATTAACTCAAGCTATATTAGACAAATTGATGGAAATGTAACTATGACCTTTGGTGCTGTTTTTGTTGCAAATCCAAGAAAAAATGAGTTTAAGAAGTATTTTAAAATGGCGGATAAGGCTTTATATAAAGGTAAAGCAAATGGAAAAAATATGGTAGTATTTATGGAAGCTTAATGATAACATAGATAATTTTAAAAAAATTAATGATATTTACGGTCATGATGCCTAAGATGTTGTTTTAAAGGTTATATCATTAATCATCACTTCAATTTCTGGTAAAAGTTATAAAAACAACAATGTAAAAGTCTTAAGATGGGGTGGGGAAGAGTTTGTAATCATTTGTGAGTTTGAGGATTATCATAAAGCAAATGAGTTTTTAAATACTATAAAAGATGAGATTTTTAACTACCATATAATACATATAGATAAATCTGTTAGTGCAACATTTGGCGGCATTTTTATAAAAAATCCCAACAAAGCTTTGATAAATGAATACATAAAAGTAGCAGATGAGAATTTATACAAAGGTAAAAAATCTACAAAAAATACAGTGATTTTAACTGAATTTTAATCTCAAACAAACGAAATTTGAAATTTTTTTTAAATTTCGTTTGTTTGGGTTTGATTTATCTAAAATACTTGTTTTTGTTGTTTTGATTAAAATTATATATTTTTTAAGTTGTTAAGAATTGTTTTAAAAAAGCTTATTAAAATTAAGTTTTTGTAAAAATATAAAAATTTGGAGATATCTTTGAAAAAGTTTTTAAAATTAGGGCTAAGTGTTGTAGTTAGTTTTAACTTACTTTATGGTGCAGCTACAACAACCACAGATGATGATAAAGAAGCGTTAGCAAAGCTTATACAAGTTTTTGCTTTGGTTAAAAGCGAGTATGTTGATGAGCTTACATATAAAGATATAGTTGATAAGTCATTAGAAGGGCTTTTTGAAAAGCTTGATTCCCACTCTCAGTTTATGAAAGAAAAAGAGCTAAAAAGTCTTAAAGAATCAACAGAAGGTTCTTTTGGCGGGGTTGGAATGCAAGTAAGCATAAAAGATGGAGCGGTAACAGTAATAGCACCTATTGAAGGCACTCCAGCTGATAAAGCAGGTCTTAAACCAGGCGATATAATTTTAAAAATAGATGATGAATCAGCCATTCAAATGGGGCTTGATGACGCAGTTTCTAAAATGCGTGGAAAACCAGGAACAAAAGTAAAGCTAACAATAGTTAGAAAAGGCGAGAAAAAACCACTTGTTTTTGACATCACTAGAGATAAAATCACGACAAAAAGCGTGTATGTAAAAACCATAGATGATACAGATTTTGTATATCTTAGAATCACAACTTTTGATAAAAATGTTACAAGCGATAGTCTTAAGTATCTTAAAGAGCATAAAAACGCAAAAGGTATCATAATGGACCTTAGAAACAATCCAGGCGGGCTTTTAAACCAAGCTACTGGACTTTTGAACTTATTTGTAAAAGATGGTGTTTTAGTATCAGAAAAAGGTAGGATAGAAAAGGGTGAGCTAAAAGCTAGTCCTAGCCGTGTGTATGATGATAAAATTCCAATCGTAGTTTTAGTAAATGGCGGTAGTGCAAGTGCTAGTGAGATAGTAAGTGGAGCTTTCCAAGACCTTAAAAGAGCGATTGTTGTGGGCGAGAATACCTTTGGAAAAGGAAGCGTTCAAGTTGTTAAAAACATAAGTGAAAAAGAAGGCGTAAGACTTACCGTTGCAAGATATTATCTACCAAGTGGAAGAACAATTCAAGCTGTTGGTATAAAACCTGATATTGTGGTTTATCCAGGCGAAGTAAAAGAGCAAGATGATTTTGGTATAAGTATAAAAGAATCAGACCTTAAAAACCACCTAAAACAAGAGCTTGAAAAAGTAGAAAAGGATAAAAAATCAGATAAAACAAACAAAAAAGATGAAAAATCTTCAAAAGATGATAAAGAATTAAACCCTTGGGAAAAGAAAAATATCTCAAAAGAAGATATTTTAAAAGATATACAACTTAAAACAGCGATTGATACGCTAAAAGTTTTAGAGATTATGAAAAAAAATTAAAGGCATAAATTGAGAGTTTTTTTAATTGTTTTTGTATTTGTGTTTTCTTTGTTTGCCGCACCCACAAAGCCTTATAATCCTTATGAGGGTGTAAGTGCTAGTGATGAGGGTGGGGACTATATGAAAAACATAAAAGATGTTTATAAAGCTAAGGGAACACTTGTTTTAAACTACTCTTTAAGTAAGAGCGAAGTTTATGAAAATGAAGTTTTTTATATAGATTTGGTTGCTAGTTCAGATGAAAATACAAGCTTTGAGCTAAGAGGTAGATTTGATAAAAGTGATGATATGGTTTTTTTAAACAAAAAAATCATATGGAAAAAATACGGCAAAGATAATAGAACAAGACTATATTTTAAAGCCACAAGCCAAAACGCAGAGCTTAGCAAAATCACAATTGATATGCTTAGAAATGGTGAAAAAATCCTTGGTGCTAGTGCTATAATCAAAAAAATGACAATTAAAAAACTACCATTTAAAAAAGATTATGCAAACATAGTTGCAAAAAATATCCAAACAAGTAGTGTTAAAACAAATATTTTTGATGATAAAAGCGTGATTTTATCAATTGATATAAAAGGTGAAGATGTTGATTTTTCTAGCTTTAAGATAGATAATCCAAAGATAATCAGACAAAGCATAAGTTTATCAAATCAAAGTCTTGAAAACGCAAATGCAACGATACTTTTAACACTACCAAAAGATGAAAAGAGTTTTAGTTTTTATTATTTTGATACGCAAAAAGAAGATTTTGTAAAAATATCATCAAATATAGATGTAACAAACGATGAGATAAGCACACAAAGCAATCTAAATCCGATAGAAAACGATATGAGTGTTTATTGGCAAATAGGATTTTTAATCCTTGCTATTTTATGTCTAGTGCTTTTTGTGTTTTTTAGAACTAAGTATTATCTAATAGCCATTGCTATAGTGTTTATAGCTATATCTTTTATGTATCAAAAAAGCTATAAAGAAGTAGTGTTAAAATCAGGTAGCGTTTGCACTATACTTCCTACTCATAATTCAACCGTATTTTTTAAGACGGAAAAAGAAGAAAAAGTTAAGGTTTTAGATACTTATGGGATTTATTCTAAAGTTTTGATTGGTTCAAAAATAGGTTGGGTTTTAAATGAAAATATTAAGTAAAATCATTACCTATATATATGCGATTTTTTTTGCTTTTAGTGTAACAATAGTTATAGGTCTTTTTTATTTGTTTCCTAAAAAAATGCACTATATAAGAGTAAAATGGGCTAGAATGCACATGAAATTACTTGGCGTAAAAGTTGAGATTTACGGCGAGTTTGATGAAAATGCAAATATGCTTATAGCAAATCATCAAAGTATGTTTGACATAATGTTGCTTGAAGCTTTTTATCCAAGAAATATAGCTTGGATAGCAAAAAAAGAAATTAGTGAGATTTTTTTCTTTGGAAAAGTGATAACTATGCCAAAAATGATTTCTATAGATAGGCAAAATCCAAGAGATTTGGTAAATGTTTTAAAACAAGCTAAGCAAAGACTAGAAGAAGATAGAGTTATATCAATTTTTCCAGAAGGCACAAGAGGAAGCGGCAAAAAGCTACTTAATTTTAAAAAAGGAGCTCAAATTATAGCTGATAAGCTAGACGCAAAAGTTCAGCCCATAGTTATAGTTGGCTCTAAAAATACTCTTGATAGTCAAAACTTTAGTTTTAAAAGAAATCAAGTTGTAAAAATTTACACTCTTAATATCGTTGATAGAAGTGTGGATAATTGGCTAGATTTAGCAAAAGATAATATGCAAATAACACTAGATAAAGGTCTTGCTTAATTTTATAAATGCAAGACTTTAGCATTTTATGCGAGGTTTAGATGAAAATACTAAATAAATTATGGCTTTATTTGTTTATATTTATTTTT
>CAZYDK010000065.1:0-7878 GCA_964646025.1 uncultured Campylobacteraceae bacterium
CACATACCATTCCTTGCTTTAAAAACACACTTTTAGCTTTATTAAGCTTAGCGCCACAAACATCACATTTTTTATAAAACATTGTTTCTCCTAAGTATTTAAAAGCGATTTTACCCCCCCCCAAGCTTTATTTATACTTTTAAAAATTATTCAATTATGATTGATTATTTAAAGTGTCGTCAAATGTCACTTGTTGCAAGTGTAAATTTGCGCTTTTTATAGGATTTAGATTTTTATAAAAATCATTTACAAGTTTATCTTTTTTGATGATTTTGTTTAAAAACTCATTAAAAGCAAATTTTCTTTCGTAGTAGATGATGAGATTTTGCGGATTACTAGCTCTTGATATAGCTACATAAAATTGTCCGTTTTCAAAAATCCTATCTATTTTGCATACAAGTTTTTCTATGCTCATACCTTGACTTTTGTGTATGGTTATAGCATATGCGAGTTTGAGTGGATAGGCTTTAAGGGTTGCTATTATTTCTTCTTCTAACTTATCATTTATGGTTATAAACTGGCTTAGGGCAAATTCATGTTCTTTTACATATACAAGCTCATAATTATCTTTAAGCACAGCAATAGCATTATCTTCTATATCAACTATCCTTCCTTGCTCTCCGTTATAAAAATCTTTTGTGCTTGAGTTTGTAGAAAAAATCACTCTAGCGCCTACTTTTAGGTGCAAATCATCATAATTTATATTTCCTTTAAGCCACGATGATATGAGTTTTTGTTCTGCTTGGTTTGGGTCTTTTTTGGTGCTTAGTTTTGAGCTAAAGACTAAAAGCTTTTCATCTAATTTATCAAGCTTTGATTTGTTTATCTCATCTACTTCTTTGTTGGTAGCACAAATGATTGTATAATCATCAAAACTATCATCTTTTGGGTCAAATGGCTTTAAAAATTTTTTTAGATAATTTACTATATTTGCATTTGTGTTTGATTTTCTAATAAGCTTTAGAGCGTTATAAAAATACTCATCATTTGTTCTTTTTGATATTTCTAACTCAAAACTAACTAGCTCAAGTCCCGCCCAAAAGCTACTTTCAAAAGCATAAACATTTGCAAATATATCTTTTTCTTTATTTACAGGCGGAAGTTGATAAAAATCCCCAACAAGCATTATCTTGCCACTATAATCATATTGTTTTAGCCTAAAATCTATCATCTCGCAAACACTAGCGCTTAGCATTGATATCTCATCTATGATTATAAGGTCTAGTTTTGGTAGTATTTGCTTTAGATTGGTTGCGTTTTTTAGTGATTTTTTAGCTTTTAGCTCATCTAGGTTTGTGCAAATTCCAAGCGAAAAAAAACTATGAACTGTCTTGCCATTTATGACATTTGCAGCTAATGCTGTAGATGCTAAAACTGCTACATTTTTTTGGTTTTGTTTATAAAAATCTATGATTTTGTTTGTTGTGTATGATTTGCCAACCCCCGCACCACCAGTTAAAAAAACATTGTTTGTTTTAAGAGTTTGTAAGATTTGCTCTAGCATTACTCGTTTCTTAAAACTTCTAAAACTTTTATTTTACTAGCTTTAAGCGATGGATAAAAAGATGATAAAAGCACTATAATACTAGCTCCAACTATGATAAAAACAAAATCTTTCAAACTTAAATCAAGCGGAAGTTTAGAATACCCATAAACATCAGCCGGAAGCGTAACTATATCAAACTCTCCAAGCACAAAAATCCCCAAAAGTCCAAGTAAAGCACCAAAAAACACACCCATAAGACCTATAAAACTTCCTAAAGCAAAAAAAGCATTTTTCACTTCTTTTTTACTAGCACCCATAGCTAAAAGTAAGGCTATTTCTGAGCGTCTATTCATCACTATCATAAGTAGTGATGAGATGATGTTAAGACTTGCGATAACTATAATTAACATTAAAACTAAAAAAAGAGATTTTTTCTCAAGCTCTAAAGCACTAAATAAATTTCCATTTCTTTCCCACCAACCAATGGCTTTAAAGCGTGGAGATATGTCTTTGTTTATGCTTATGATGTCTTCTTGTGGGTTTTTGCTGTTTAAATGTATTGCTGTGTAGCCATCTTTTTGGGTGATTTTTTCTAAAGCTTCTACGCTTGTATAAGCATACACTCTATCATAGCCATTTAGCCCTGATTTAAAAACCCCTTTAAGGTTAAACCTTTTTGTCTGCATAGAAGAGCCAAACCCAGCCGCAACTTCTTGCGGAAAAATAATTTGTAGTTTTTTATCCCCATAAAGACCAAGCTCATCTGCTATCCCAGCTCCAACAACTATATCAAAAGTCCCCATTTTAGTAGTGCCGTTTTCTTCTAAAGCTTGTTTTAAAATAGTATTGATTTTTAACTCTTTTTCAAAATCAATCCCAAAAAGCATCATACCAGCTAATCTTCCATCATTTTTACCTGCTGTTTGAGTAAAAATATAAGGGCTTATCTCATAATCTTTTAGCTTTGTTTCTAAAGACTTATATTCTTGTTTGCTTATGGTAGAAGAATACATAGGAACTATTGTTATAGGATAATTTAACACAAAAAGTTTTTTCTCAAATTCTTTACTAAAACCATTCATAAGTGCCATAGCAACAATAAGCACACCAACGCCTATACAAACACCCAAAAACGCTAAAACTTTACATAGCATTATAAAAGGTTGTTCTTTATCAAAACGAAGGTATTTAAAAAGTAGGTATTTAACCATATTTTATAAATTATCCTTAATCATCTTGATAAAATCACTTTGGTTCATATCTTCTTTTATAATAATATCTGCAAAATCAAAATCCAAAGATTTATAATTTTGACCTGGCAAAAGTATGATTTTTGTATAAGGGGCTTCACTTTTTAGTGTATAAATTTCATTTTTTATATTTTCAAAGTCAAACATGATAGCTTCATACTCTAAAACTATAATTTTATACTTATTTTTCATTTCTTTTAAAAGGGCGCTAATGCTTTCTACATAAGCATTTCCACTAACACAAGAATCACTCATTTTAAGCATGATTTTATTATTAAACTCATTTTTTCTAAAAATCAAAACATTAAACGCACTTTTTTCTGTTTTAATAAGAGGCTTATGAGATAAATATTTTTTAAGTATATTTTGTAGTTCAACTTTACTAAAAATATCTTGCATATAAAATCTATTTTGTTGACGATTTACCCCAAAAAATACCATATTTGGCTTATCCGTTGTTACAAGCTCTTCATCTATAAAAACTATATCAAAACAATCATGATAAATGCTGTTATTTTCAAATATATTTGAGCTTACACCATACTCAAGCAAATATAACTTAAGCAAAAATGCTCTAAGCGGACTTTTGATGATTATAGCGGCATTGCAACCTTCATAAAATACCTTTTTTTCATCTATGTTGTCATAATTTGTCTTATAAGAACCAACTTCATTTAATATATGTTTTGTTGTTTCATAATCTTGATTAATCCCATCTTTTAAAGCTTTAACCAAATCCTTTACAATCTCATCATCTTGAAGTTTTAAATAATTAAGAAGTTTTAATATAGTTTGCAAATTCATAGAAAATAGTTTTATTTGAGAGTAAAGACTATCTTTTTCGTTTTTATATTTTGTGTTAGTTTGTTTTAGTGTATCTATTTTTGACCTTACATCTTGCATATTTGAATCTTCTGTTTCACCAATAGAATGCAAAACTTCTTTTATGACAAACATTTGCTTTTGCTGTATATTTTGTCTTTTTATAAAAGATACAGCTCCGATGATACAAAAAACTATATTGATAAGTAAAAATGTAAGATTAAACCAAGGATTATCAGTATAATGCAAAAATATATTAAGACCAAGTGCTATGGTGCTAAAGCCGATAAATAGCATTGAAAACATCTTTTTCCCTTATAATTTGCATTTACTTTTTGTTATTTAATATAAAATTTATATTATCTAAAAGTTACTTAAATTATTTTTTATTATATCTTTTGTTTTTGCTCCCACAAGCTTTTCAAGTTCTTCATCTTTTGCACTATATATATTTTCAAAGCTACCAAAATAGTTTATAAGTTTTACAATCTTTGCTTTACTTATGCCTAAGCTTTCTAATTTGCCAGATGAAATATCTTCTTTTTGCTTTGTTTGTCTGTGAAATTTTATAGCAAAACGATGTGCCTCATCACGAAGTTTTTGGAAAAATTGTAAGTTTTTATTGTCTTTTCCTAGCTTAAAACTCTCATCTTCGTTATAGATAATATCATCTGCACCACCTTTTGCTCTATATGCTTTAAAATCTACTTTTTGCTTTGCAATACCTAGCACTTTTACATTTGCCCCGTAGCTACTTAGTAAATCTTTAGCCAAATTTACAAGTGCATTACCACCATCAATTAGCCATAAATCAGGAGCATTTTCTTTTTCAAAATCCTTTATGCGTCTAGTTAAAACTTCACTCATTTGCATATAATCATTTTTTGAGTTTAAATGATACATTCTATAAAGGCTCTTATCAAACTCTCCACCGCTTGGAGTATTTTGCCATACAATCATAGCACCTACATTTGCCTTTCCTTGCATATGAGAGTTGTCAAAAACTTCAATTTTATTTGGCATAAAATCAAGCCCAAGCATTTTTATGAAATCATCATCTAATTTTAATTCATTTTTTTCTTCTAAAAGCATTTTGGCATTGTTTATACAAAGTTCAACTAAGCGTTTTTTAGAGCCTATTTTTGGAACTTTAAAACTTATTTTGGTTTTAAACTTTTCGCTAAGTGCGTTTGAGATAATATCCATATCCAAAAAGCTATCGTTTAGGTAAATTTCGTTTGTATTGACAAAATCTTTATAAAAATCCAAAATCACGCTTTTATAAATCTCATCAAATTCGCATTCTTTTGTGTTTAGGATTTTTTTATCAATTACGCTTATTACTTTACCATTATCTATAACCATACGAACTGCACTAGCTTTTTTACCTTCTAAATGTAAAACACAAATATCAAACCTTTCATCTTTTGCCAAATCTATATTTATATCTAGTTTTAAGTTTTGTATAGCTTTTATGTTATCCCTAAAAACCATTGCTTGTTCGTAGTTTTCATGCTCTGCATGAAACACCATTTTTGAATTTAATGCATTTAAAAGCTCTTTATGGTCTTGTATGCTAAGACAAGCTTTATCTAGGATTTGTTTATAATCTTGTTTGCTAATTTCATTCTCACAAGGTGCAAAACATCTTTTAAGCTGATAAAAAAGACACTTTTTTTTACAGCTTTCTTTTTGCCTTAAATTATAAACCAAATATATACTATCAAGCAAAGCTTTTGCACCATTTACAAATGGTCCAAAGTATTTTATGCCTTCTTTTTTTTCTATCTTGCGAGTGATTTTAAGTCTTGGAAAATCATCATTAAAATCTACCACTATATAAGGATAGGTTTTATCATCTCTAAGCAAAATATTATACTTTGGATTAAGCTGTTTTATAAGCGAGTTTTCAAGGATTAACGCATCTTCTTCTGAGTTTGTTTTAATGTAGTTTAGATGATAGGTTTGGCTTATCATATTTTGTATACGAAGTGAGTTTTTTGGGTTTGGGTCGGTTTTGTTTACAAAATAAGACTTAACCCTTTTTTTAAGATTTTTAGCTTTACCTATATATAAAAGCTTGTGATTTTCATCAAAGTATTGATATACACCGCTACTATCTGGCAAGAGTGCTAGTTTTTGTTCTAAAGCTGTTTTTTGCATTATAAATCTTTGTTGTTTTTTTGGATTTGGGTTTTAATCTCATCAAGTATATGTCTAGCTTTTTCATTTTTAAGTATATTATCAAACCGACCATCGCTATGCTCTATGTAAAAATCTTTTACTTCATATTTTGATAAATGGTTATTTGTATAGTTTTTACTTATTGTGTATTTTATGCTTTTTACATTTGATAAAGCACTATTTGGAACTAATTTTTGATAAACAAGCAAAGATGATTGTAAGTTTTTTTTATTGCTTTCTAGTGTTAAATCTTGCAAACAAGCATTGTTTTTAGCATTTATGACTAAATTTTCATTAAATACATAAATTTTTGATGTCTTTGAAAGTAAATTTTGTCTAATATCATTTCTTAAAGTTTTTATAAACCTATCGCATTCAAAAAAATTTTTTAAAGGCTTGTAATGATTAAGAGAACTAAGCTCACTAATGACATCTTTGATATTTTTCATAAACTCTGCCTTATGCTTGTTTTTATTTTCGCTATATCTGGCTGTGGTTTTAAGGGCGACCCTAAATGGATAGATGAAAAACCAGAAAAAACACAAACAATTTTTGATATAGCAAACGATGATTGATTAAATAAAATATTAATTTTATATTTAAATGATAAAATTAACCCTTAAAATTTTCAAAAAGGACATTATATGAATCTAGCTTTTACTTGGGCTGGGATTTTGTGTCTTGTGATATTTATCATCGGCTACTATTTTATAGCAGCTGAAGATAAATATCATATAAACAAAACAAAACCAGCTATTTTTATAGGGTCTTTGATGTTTATAATACTTGGTATTTATACATCAATAAACGGCATTGGTGCTGATGCTTTAAAACAAGAACTTAAAGACTTGATAGAAGAGATAGCAGAAATTGTATTTTTCTTAATGGTTGCTATGGCTTATACAGAAGCACTAATAGAACGCAATGTTTTCAATACCCTAAAATACAATCTAGTAGCAAAAGGCTATACATATAGAAAACTTTTTTGGCTTACAGGACTTTTAGCATTTTTCATATCGCCTGTAGCTGACAATTTAACAACAGCTTTAATTTTATCAACAGTTTTACTTACAATTGATAACAAGAAAAAAGAGTTTTTAGTTCCTGGTGCTATAAATATAGTTGTGGCGGCAAACGCAGGTGGTGCTTGGAGTCCATTTGGAGATATAACAACTCTTATGGTTTGGATGGCTGGTAAAAGTCCTTTTATAGACTTTTTTGCTTTATTTTTACCTAGTTTTATAGGGTGGTGGGTAACAGCGTTTTTACTTAGTCGTTTTGTTCCAAATATAAAGCCTGATTTTGATATAAGCACAATGCCTGTAGAGAAGATAAAAGAAGGCGGAAAAGCTATCATAGCACTTGGTGCTTTAACCATAGCACTAGCTGTTGGGCTTCATATATTCTTTGATTTTCCAGCAATGTGGGGTATGATTTTTGGTCTTTCTTTGCTTGGATTTTATACATATTTTTTCAATCTTTCTCGTGGAAAAAAAGATATAGATATATTTGCCTATATGTCTAGCATAGAAATGGATACATTGTTGTTTTTCTTTGGTATTTTAGCAGCGGTTGGAGCTTTGCATTTTGCAGGTTGGTTAACTTATGCAGCATATTTATACGATGTTTTAGGAAATACAACTACAAATATAGGTATAGGTGTGTTAAGTGCTATTGGTGGAAATGTTCCTATAATGAGTGCTGTTTTAAAAGCAAATCCATCAATGGGTGTTGATGAATGGCTACTTGTTACACTTACAATAGGAGTTGGAGGCTCATTAATTAGCTTTGGCTCTGCAGCTGGAGTTGGTGTTATGGGGAAAATTAGAGGAATTTATACTTTTAGTTCGCATATGAAGTATGCTTGGACTGTGCTTTTAGGGTATATAGCGTCTATTGTTGTTTGGTGGGTTCAATTTGAGTATTTTAAGTTATATTAAATGAAATTTTAGAAAGGAAATATATGAAAAAGGCTGATATTTTAGTTTTGGATTTTGGTTCACAATTTACTCAACTAATAGCTAGAAGACTAAGGGAACAAGGTGTTTATACGCTAATCGTTCCTTTTAATACTAGTCTAGATGAGATAAAAGCACATGACCCAAAAGGAATTATTTTAAGCGGTGGCCCTGCTAG
>CAZYDK010000066.1:0-4693 GCA_964646025.1 uncultured Campylobacteraceae bacterium
GGTGTGTTTGGTTTGATAGTCATAGCTTTAAAACAAACGAAATTTAGTTTTAAAATATGCTTTTACCATTTAAAAACAAATCTTTTGCATATCTTGTATGAAGCAAAAACTCACTTAAAATACTACCCTTATCATGCTCTTTATCACTTATGTCAAATACTGCAAAATCAGCGTTTAGGTTAGCTTCTAGGCTGTGGCTATTTGTTTGTAGTGCTTTATGGGCTGTGTATGTGATAGCAAAAAATATTTCTTTTAAAAGTATTTCAAAAGGTAGATTATGATGAGTTAAGATACAAGCTCTAGCCTCATCAAAAATGTTTAAGCTTATGTTTGAGCTAAGCCCGTCTGTTGCTAAAGTTACATTAGCCTTATCATTTAAAGCCTTTTTTAAATCAAACGCATTTTCAGATAAAAGCCTATTTGAAAAAGGGCAATGAGCTATGAAGTGATTTGGCTTTAAAACACTAAAGTCTTTTAAAAAAACACAATGAATAAAAATGACATGCAAAGCTTCAAAATCTTTTAAATAATCCACATTAAGTGGTGCTATATTTTCATTAAACACCTTTAAATACTCTTTTAGCTTTCCATGATTTTGTGATACAAACTCCCATTCATCAAGACTTTCAAGATAATGAAAACTAAGGCTTAAATTGTTTTGCTTGATAAAATCAAGTGCAAAATCATATACCTTTTTACAAAGCGAGTAAGTGCTGTGAATACTTGCTGCGTGGGTTATGTTTAATGGGAGTGTGTTTTTTGCTAGGTTAAATCTGTCTAAAAAGCCATTTTTTATGTTTTCAAAGTTATTTTCATTTGCTCCAAGGATTTCATGAAAAAGCGTTATTTTAAGCTTTGTATCCTTTAAAGCGTCAAAATCAAGCCCAAAGCTAGATATCTCGCCCAAAGCCCCAACACCGCTTTTTTTGATATCTAAAAGAGCCATTTTTATAGCATTATCTCTAGCGTCTTTGCTAAGGTTTGCTTTGTTTTTGTTTATGCTTTTAAGCCATTTAGTAAAGCTTCCATAATCAAGGCTAGATTTATTTGTGCTAAATTCAAGATGAGTGTGTGTGTTTGCTAAAGCTGGTGTTAAAAGTGAGTTTTTATAGTCGTTTATTTTGGCGTTTGGATACTCTTTAACTAAATCCTTAAAAGGCTTTAACATTATGATTTTATCATCATATAAAATACCATAATCAGTCAAAAGTTCTAAATGTTTTTTACCATTTGATATGGTTGGGTTTAAGATGTATTTTGCGGTTATTATATCTGGCATTTTAATCCTTTGTTTTTAATCATTATATGAATTTTATTTTATAAATAACATAAATAAACCGATATAGGTGGTATCAAATTTGCTTTATTTTGAATATAACTTGATTAAGGAAAAAATATGAGAATTTCAACCAGCTTATCATCGTTTATAAACGCCTCAAACGCAAGAAGGCTTGAAAGTGCTATAAATAAACAGCTAGAGCAACTAAACACAGGCTCAAAGGTAAATAATAGTTATGATAATGCTAGTTTGTTTTCAGATGATTTACGACTTGATTATGAAAAAGCTAGTTTTAGACAAGTTATTGAAGCTTCAAATCGTGCGGTTGAATTTACAAAAAACTCAGACAATGCTATAAAAGATATAAAAAAAGACCTAGATGCTTTTAAGACAAAATTAGTTCAAGCTGCAACAGCAGAGCATGATATAACTTCACTTAATGCTATAGCAAATGACTTACAATCAATTCGTGACCATATCAAACAAACATTAAATACAAGTATCAATGGACAGTTTTTATTTTCAGGAACTTCTGTAAATACAAGACCTTTTAATGATAATGGTGATTATGTTGGCAATAAAGAAAATATGAAAGTTGTACTTGGCTCAGGCGTTAAATCAGAGTATAACATATCAGGATATGAGTTAGCACTTGGTAAGGATAATGAGTATAAAAAAGTTGTAAGCACAAACGTAAGACTTACAGATAATAGATACGGAACAAATCCAGATGAAATCAAGTTTTTAAAAGAAAATGACAAGATAAAACAACTTATAGGAAATGGTTATCTAGCACCAAACGCAGACCCAAAACTAGACCCAAATGAAGATTATGGCACAGGTGCAAATAAGTATGATTTTCCAAATACTTATTTTTATATTCGTGGTGTATCACCAGATGGAACTAGTTTTAGAAGTAAATTTTCTATGGGTCCAGAAGAAAACATTTCTGCTTTGCTTGAAAAAATAGGCGAAAGTTTTGGCAACACAAAAGAAAATAAAATAGTAGAAGTAAGCCTAAGCAATACAGGTAACATAGAAGTAAAATCACTTAAACAAGGTCATCCATCTCTTGATTTTTCTATGTTTGCAGCAACACCACATGCAGATATGAAAGAAAATATCACGGATACATTTGTGGGTAACTCACCAGCTGATGTTTGGAACCCAAATACTCTTAGACAAGCAGGTCAAAATGTTACAATCACAAACTTTAACAAAACAAATAAAAACGATATAAATGGTATTGATGATTTTATAGATTATGATAGATATGAGTTTAATAAAAAAGATAATGTTTTATACTCAAATCAATCACAACTTTTAAAAGACGGCACTGTAGCTACAAATGAGACAAAGCTTAGTCAAGTTGCATTATCTGATATGACAAATACAACTTTAAAAATGCAAATTACTAGTAAATCTCAAGTAGCATATGATGTATCTATAGACCTTGCAACATCAAGGGTAAATGCTACATATACAGATGTTAATGGTGTAAGACAACAAGTTGATTTTCCTATCATACATACAGAGTATGATGAGCATGACCATTTAGCTCATGGTGTTCCAACTCCACCAAATGAGATTTCTTACCGCCAATTAGGTGATATAGCAGCGCTTTTTGCTAATGATAATTTACCAGCAGATTATCCAGTAGACCCAAATACAGGCAGAATTAGCGATAATGACTTAAAGTCTTATGAAGAGCTTTTGGGTAAGGCTAAGTTTAAGATAGATAGCGGTCTTGATAGCGAGGGTAGATTTTATATAAAAGATAAAAACGCCACTACAACATCTATAAAATTTACTATGTATGATGATAGTGCTATGGGTCCTAGAGAGTTTGAAATCGACCCAAATAATCCAAATGTAAGAGAAGGTAGAAGAGCGGGTAGTGCGTTTGTGTTTAATACAAACTCATCTATAGTTTTAGATACACCAAAAATTGACCTTTTAAAAGATTTAGATGAGATGATAGAAGCTGTTAGAACAGGTATGTATAGACCAGATGATGATAAAAAACAAGTTTTAGAAAATGGTGGTATTCAAGGAGCTATTTTAAGGCTAGACCATATATATGACCATGTAAATAAAATCAACACAAAATTAGGCTCAGTTCAAAACTCAATCACAAACACTAGAGATAGAGCGGAGATAATGGAAGTAAATGTTGAATCTGTTCGTGCAGAGCTTGTAGGTGCAGACCCAGCGGAAGTTTTTTATAAGCTAAATCAATATTCATTGTGCTATCAAGCAACACTTCAAGCAAGTGCAAAAATTTCTCAATTAACTTTATTAAACTATATATAAAAGGCGTATTTACGCCTAATTTATTTAAAGGATAAACCATTAAAAAACAAGCTATTTTTGTAATAAATTCTATTTTGATATTTTATTTTTTTGTATGTTATTTGATGCAACAAAGCACTATAATACTTGGTATTGGTAGGGTTTTTGGGCTTTTTTTTGAGTTTTTATTTGGTAGTGTGTTTTTTAGTGCTTGTTTACTTGCTTTTTATTTTAATGTTAGATTTTATAAACAAGGTATATCAAAAGAGCATATTTTTAAATGTTTAAGTATCTATGCTTATGTGCTTTTGGTTTTAAGTATGCTTATAAATACGGGAATTTTTACTAATTTTAGCGATGGATTTGTGAGATTTTTTGGGGTTGGGTTTTATTTGTTTTTCTTACTTTTAATGCTTTTGGTTGTTGTATCTTATATAATCGGCTTTAAGGTTGTGTTTGCAAGAGCTGTTAAATATAGTTTTGAAATCTTAAAAAAGCAAAAAAAAGAAGATAAATGCGAACAAGTTTTTAACTCTGATTTATCTAATGAAAATGATATAAAAGATGTAGCATATGAAGAAAAGCAGCTTCAAGTTGATGAGGTTTATACTCAAACAAACGAAATTTATACAAATAACATTCAAATATCAACTAATGATGATGAAGCTATGAAAATACATCAAGATAGCCAAATTTCTAAGCCACAAGTAACTACTACGCAAGATGACATAAGACGCATTATAAATGATATTGACATTAGTGGTAGTGCTACTTTAAATGCTAGGCTAGATGATATAGATACTCCTAGTTATCAAAGACTAGATGATAGTTTTGTTTACAATGTAAATGAAGATGTTAAACCCGAACAAATTATCAAAGAGCAAAACGAACTTTATGTAACAAAGCAAGATTTTGATGAACTTGCTAAGCAAAAACAAGATTTAGAAAAAGAATTAAAAGATATAAAACAAAAGTTAGAGCTAGTTTTAGGTGGCTTTAGCCATACTGAGCGAACCCCTAAAGAGCCTATCCAAGCTAGTGAAATCTATACTCAACAATCCAAGCCAACCCAAACAAACGAAATTTATACCAAGCAAAAGCCTATGGTAGATGAGATTATAA
>CAZYDK010000066.1:4793-7742 GCA_964646025.1 uncultured Campylobacteraceae bacterium
CCTACAACAGATTATGAAATAAAGGATTTAGTAAAAGAACAAAGTGTCAAAAAAAGTCTTCTTACAAATGAAGTTGCAGAAAATAAAGCGCTTCTTGATAGCCTTGAAAAGGGTGAAACAGCTAAGCCAAAAGATTTTGTTTTGCCTAGCCTTGAGTTTTTGCAAAAAGGAAAAAATGATAAGCATATAAATGAAGATGAGATTGATTATAAAATCAAACTACTTTTAGAAAAGTTAGGAAATTTCAATATCCAAGGAGATGTTGTTCGCACATACTCAGGTCCTGTGGTTTCTACTTTTGAGTTTAAACCAGCACCGCATATAAAAGTAAGTAAGATTTTAAATCTTAGCGATGATTTGGCTATGGCACTTTCAGCACCGACAATTCGCATTCAAGCGCCAATTCCAGGAAAAGATGTAGTAGGGATTGAAATCCCAAATGAAAGCATAAGCACAATTTATTTAAGAGATATCCTTGAGAGTGAGATTTTTAAAAATAGCAAAAGTGAGCTAACAATGGCGCTTGGAAAAGACATAGTAGGAGACGCTTTTGTAACAGACCTTAAAAAGCTTCCACATTTGCTTATCGCAGGAACTACAGGTAGCGGTAAAAGTGTGGGTATAAACTCTATGGTGCTAAGTCTACTTTATAAAAACAGCCCAAAGACTTTAAGGCTACTTATGATAGACCCAAAAATGCTAGAGTTTAGCATCTACAATGACATCCCACATCTTTTAGCTCCAGTTATCACAAAAAGCCAAAAAGCTATCAATGCCCTTAAGCGTATGGTTGAAGAAATGGAGCAAAGATACGAAATGATGGCACAAAGTAGGACAAAAAATATACAAAGCTATAATGAAAAAATGGAGCGTGAAGGCGGAGAGATATTACCTTATATAGTAATAATCATTGATGAGCTTGCGGACTTGATGATGACTAGTGGAAAGGATTGTGAAGTTTATATAGCAAGACTAGCACAAATGGCAAGAGCAGCGGGAATACATCTAATCGTAGCTACTCAAAGACCAAGCGTTGATGTTATCACAGGGCTTATAAAAGCAAACCTTCCATCAAGACTAAGCTACCGCGTAGGGCAAAAAACAGATAGTAGAGTGATACTTGAAAGTAGTGGAGCTGAGAGCTTACTTGGTCGTGGCGATAGTCTTTTTACGCCACCAACAGGCGGGGCTTTGGTTCGTCTTCATGCACCTTTTGCTAGCGAAGAAGAGATTATAAATATCGTTGAGTTTTTAAAATCTCAAGGCGAAGCTGAGTATGATGAAAGATTTTTTGGTGATGAAAATAGCGAGATTAGCGCTAATTTAGGCGAACAAGATGAACTACTTGAAGCGGCAAAAGAAGTTATGCTAAATGATAAAGTTACTAGCATATCAAACCTACAAAGAAGACTTAAAATCGGCTACAACAGAGCCGCAACTATCGTTGAGCAATTAGAAGCTTGTGGGTTTTTAACTTCCCCAAACGCAAAAGGCGTTAGGGATTTTGCGTAAATTTATACTATTTATCGTATCTTTTTTGCAAGTTTTTGCATTAGATATGATAAATCCTGTTGTTTATGATATAGACAAAATAGATATAAAAGAGTATCTAGTAAGCGAAAAACTAGACGGAGTAAGGGGCTTTTGGGACGGCAAAAATTTATATAGCAAAAACCAAAACAAGTATGATACGCCTAGCGAATTTATTAAAGATTTTCCACCATTTGCCATAGATGGAGAGCTTTATTTTGACGGTGATTTTGAAGAGATTGTAAGTGATGTAAGAAGTGGGGAGTTTAAAAAAGTTAGCTTATATGTCTTTGAAGTGCCAGAGCAAAAAGGTGGGTTAAATGATAGGCTAGAGGTTTTAAAAAACTACCTTAAAACTCATCAAAATACAAAAATCAAAATCATCCCACAACATCACTTTAAAACTAAACAAGAGTTTTTTGAGTTTTTTAAAAGCGTTGTGGATAAGGGCGGAGAAGGTGTGGTTTTGCATAAAAAAGATACGCCTTATGATACAAAAAAAGGTGGTAACGTTATAAAATATAAAAATTTTTATGATGATGAATGCAAGATAATTGATGTTGTGATAAAAGATGGACTTTTGTCAAGATATGATTGTCTTTGGGATAATCAAAATGGATTAAAAGCTGCTAAAACAAAAAGCACTCTTAAAGCCTTACAAAACAAACAAGAAGTTATCATAAAAGTTGGTAGTGGATTTACAAAAGCTCATAGATTAAACCCGCTTAAAAAAGGGGATATTATAACTTTTAAATACTACAAGCTAAGTAAATACGGAGTGCCTATACATAGTGTATTTCTTAGGCAAAGAAAGGATTAAAATGACATTTAAGGGTATAAAGCCAAAGATTGATAGTAGTGTTTTTGTGGCTAGCGGTGCAAAAGTTATAGGGGAAGTAAGCATTAAAGAGCATTCTTCTGTTTGGTTTAATTGTGTTGTGCGTGGAGATGTAAATGCTATAAAAATAGGTTCTTATGTAAATATACAAGATTTAAGCATGGTTCATGTTCATCATAGAAGTTTTGATGAAAATGGCAACATAATTGATAGTGGGCTTGAATGCGTGATAGAAGATTATGTAACCATAGGGCATAACTGCGTGATACATGCTTGTCATATAGAAAAAGAGTGTTTAGTGGGTATGAACTCAGTCATAATGGATGGGGCAAGAATCGGTCATAACTCAATCATAGGTGCTGGTAGTGTGGTGAGTAAAGGTAAAGTTTTTCCGCCAAACTCACTTATACTTGGAGCACCTGCTAGAGTGGTTAGGACTTTAAATGATGATGAGATAAAATCACTCAAAGAACATGCTTTAATGTATGCAAAGCTAAAAGATGAGTATTTGCTTTCATAGTATTTTTAGATAAATGATTATTAAACAAACGAAATTTTAAGCGTAATTTTATGGGGGGGGG
>CAZYDK010000067.1:0-7549 GCA_964646025.1 uncultured Campylobacteraceae bacterium
TAATAAAGCCCATTAAAAATTATTATAAACGAGCTAAAAGCTAAAAAAACTTTAGCAAAATTATCTTTTAAAAAACCCAAAAAATAACTAAAAAAAAGCATAACAACCATAGTTGCTAAACCTAAAGTCATCATTGCTAAAACTCCGTCAAAAATTCCTTTTGTCATAGCTTTGGCTAAGAAAAAATACACAAGCCCACAAGGTAAAAAGCCGTTTATAAATCCAAGTATGAAAGCTTTTTTAAATCCTTGTGATTTTGATGCTTTTTGGCTTAGTTTTAGTATGATTTTAAAAATAAATTCATTTTTTTCAAACATTTGTAGTAATTTTCCACGAGTAAAAAATGCTATCCCAAAAACAACCATAAAAATCCCTAGTATAAAAAAAACAATCCCTTTGCTTGTATTTGAAAAAGCTAATATGTTGCCAAATACTGAAAAAATAAGCCCCAAAATCATATAAGATAAGGTTTTGCTTAGGTGGTAGCAGATATTGTGGGTTAGGATATTTTTGTTTTTATTAAAGGCGGCGACAAATCCACCACACATAAAAAAACAATGCCCCAAAGCACCAAAAAATGCTATGGTTATATCGTTTAATAGATTTGCTATCATAAAACTTCTTTTTAATTTATTTTATATATTATTTTAAGACAATAAAGTTTAAAAAACAAAAAAGAGATTAAAAATGGATATTATTATAGGAATTTGCGGTCATATAGACCACGGAAAAACAACACTTATAAAAAACCTAAATGGCTTTGTAGGAGATAGCACAAAAGAAGAGCAAAGGCGTGGAATTACGATAGATGTGAGTTACTCAAGTTTAGATGAAAATGGTAAAAATATATCTTTTATAGATGTTCCTGGACATGAAAGTCTTGTTAAAAATATGATTAGTGCTAGTTTTAGCTTTTCTTATGTTTTGTTTGTTGTGGATATAAACGAAGGTATGATGCCACAAAGTTTTGAGCATTTGCTTGTTTTAAAAATTTTAGGCATTAAAAATGTGATTTTGGTTTTGACAAAGTGTGATAAAAATGTAGCTGATAAATCACAAGAAATTATAAAAAGCATAAATGATTTTGGCATACAAGCTGAAAAGATTTTCAAAACAACGCTAAATAATACTGGAGGTTTAAAAGAATACCTGCTTTCTTTAGAGCCAAAAAAAAGTGATGATGAGATACTTAAACTTTATGTTGATAGAAGTTTTAACAAAAAGGGAGAAGGAAGTATCATAGCAGGAACCTTGCTTGGCGGGGAAATAAGTGTTGATGATAAGCTTTACTCAAGTGAAAGTAAAGATATCTTAAGGGTTAAAGCTTTGCAAAATCACGGAAAAGATGTTTTAAAAATAAAAGCTCCAGCTAGAGTAGCAATGCTAATTAGCTCTAAAAAAGATATAAAAAAGGGTGATTTTATATGTAAAAAAGGAGAGTTTAAAGAGTTTGATAGTTTTGATTGTATCTTACAAGGGGATATAAATCATAACCAAAACTACATCATAGCCATAGGCTCAAAGCTTTTAAATGCTAAGGTTAGTATCTTAGGCGATAATTATGCAAGTATAAAGCTAGAAAAAAAGATAGTTAGCTTTTATAATCAAAAGTTTATTTTACTTAGTAGCGGTAGGGTAAAGGGTGGTGGAAGTGTTTTAAATCCTGTTGTAGAACCTATGAAAAAAGAGCTTAAAATAGAGCTTTTAAAATCTTTAGAAAAAAATGACTATAAGCAAGCATTTTTAAAGCTATCAAGTTTTCATAGGCATGGATTTGGGCTTTTGTGTGCTATGCAAAGATTTGGCATAGATAGGCAAAAAGCTTTAGATTATGCTAAAGAGCTAGATGTTATAGTTGATGAAAAAAACTACAATATCTATCAAAAATCTGTTTTAAACGATATAAAACAAGCTATTTTAAAAACTTTATCTAAAAACAAAAAAGCACTTTTTTCAGCGTCTAGCATATCTTATAGGCTTCCTTGGGCTAGTGAGTTTTTGTGCCAGATTGTCTTAGATGATATGCAAACAAACGAAATTTTAGAATGCAAAAACGGGTGCTATTTTGATAAAAACTATGATTATGAAAGTCTTGAAAGTGATATAAAAGATACAATTTATCAAATCATTTTAGGCTCAAACATAACCCCACCAGCTCCATACAATATATATGATGAGCTTGATATAGATAGAAAAACAGGCGATAATGCCCTAAAAACACTATGTAAGCAAAACAAGGTTTTAAGACTAGAGCATAATCTTTTTGTAGAAAGCAAAAATCTTTCAAACTTTATAGATGAGTTAAAGCCACTTTTAAAAGATGGCGTTGATGTTGGGGTTTTAAAAGATAGATTTAATCTTAGTAGAAAATACGCTATCGCATATCTTGAGTATTTAGACAAGCAAAAAGGTGTGTTTAGGGTGGATAATAAGAGATTTTTAAAATAAATATAATCTGTTTATTTTATTTGATTACAATGCGGGTTTTTAATTTATCACTTTTTAAGGAATGTTTATGAAAAAGTTATTAACAAGCAGTCTACTTAGTGGGGCATTAGCGTGTTCGTTGTTTGCAGATGCTAAAGACGATGCGTTTTTAAAGTTTTTTAATGAGATTTTAAGCAATGGTGCTAAAGTGGAGATTTTAGAGGCTAAGCAAATAGAGGGCTCAAGTTTAAAAAGTTATATCGTTGAGATTGATTATGAAGGGCATAAAATCAAAGATATGTTCTTTTCAGACGGTGTTGTATTTATAGGGGATAATGACGGAAGAGTTGTTGATATGAAAGCTAAAAAAAGCATAAAAGAAGATTTTATGGTTGAGCAAATGAAAGAAAAACAACGCCAAGTTTTACCTGATTTAGCGGATTTTATCACTAAAGGAAGTGATTATATCGTTAAAATTGGTAATGATAAATCTAAGCCTACAACAGTTGTTTTTTCAGACCCAGAATGCCCTTATTGTGTTAAAAAATTAGATACTATTGAAGAAGATTTAAAAAGTGCTAATATAGTTTATGTTTTAACTCCAGTTCACGGTCAAAGTGCTTATGAGAAGATTTTAACTATATTAAAAGAATGTAAAACAGCAAAAACAGATAAGCAAAAAATTCAAATCCTTAAAAAATACTATGATGCTAAAAATAAAAAATGGGAAAAATTTAGTGAGCAAGATTTGAAAAAAGCTTATATGGATGTTGCAAGCATTATGGAGAGATTTAAAGTTAGAGCAACACCAACTATCATAGAGAATGTTCCTGTAAAATAATTTAACAAAAAAATGGTTTGTTTAAGCTACTAAACAAGCCATTTATGATAATCTTTCCGCTTTAAAAGTTTTAGGAGCTTAGCGTTGAATAATATATCTAAATTATCAAAAATTATATATTCAAGCACATTTGTTGGCGTATTATTAACACTCACACTTGCTTTATCATCAGCATCGTATTTTTTAGATGAATTAAAAAATGATTTTGAAGATAAAAATCACTCTTTAATTTATCAATTAAATACAAAAATAAAGTTTGAAGAACTTGCTTTAGAAGTAGCTTTTAGGCTATCAGAAAAAATTGATATGGATAATATTTTTCATATTTTAAAATCAGACGATTTTGATTTGTACTACCTTAACAAGCAAGGTCAAATTTTATACTCAGCTACAAGTAATCCAAATTTTAATCCAATGATTGAATTTGTTTTTCTTAATCTTTTGGAAAAGGGGATAGAAGATAAGCAAGTTCATATTTTATCTATAGAAAGAAACAAAAGAGATTTGCTTATGATACGCAAAGATGTTGCAGGTCATGATGGCTATCTTTTAGGGAAAATGAATATAGAAAAACTCTTTTCAAATATCAATATAGATAAGAAATTTGTTTTGTATGATGATAGTGGTTATGTTGTAAAATCAAACAATGACGATATTAGCCCAACAGATAATATCAATGCAAAATTTGCTCAGTATTTTAGTATATCAAATGTATATTTTTTCTATAGTAATGGTTGCAAGATAGGGCTTAAAACAGAGTATAACGATAAGCTTTATATCCTTACTTATATAGATGTTTATGATTTACTATTTGATATGCATTTGTATTTATTTTTAGGATTTTTATTTTTACTTACTGTATATTTGATGTATATTAAAAAAATAAAAGCTTTTATAAAGTTTCATTATATTGATGTGATTATTAATATAGTTAATGTTCTTAAAAATGAGAAAAATACAGACTTTAAACCTTGTACTAAAAAGGGCGATGATTTATATGTTTTAGAGAGTAGTATTGAAGAAAAACTTAGCAAAAATAACGACTTTTTAGAGTATATTGATGAGCTTGAAAATCGCCTTAGGTCATTTTTTAGTGAAAATCAAGTTCCTATGCTTACGGTAAACTCATACACAGGTCAAATCATCAACGCAAATGAAGCTGCGATAGAATTTTATGGCTATGATAAAACAGATTTGCTTCAAAAAACACTTTATTCTTTAAATGTTAAATCAACATCAAGTATCGCATATAATGTTTATGATAGTGTTAAAAATAGGCAAAATTATATTAAAGCTCAACATGTTATAAAAAAAGGTGATAAGTTTGATGTAAAAGATGTTAGGGTTTATCCGTTTAGTATCAATTCTAAAGTAAGGTATGATTATTTGATGATTATTGACTTTACAGAAATTGACAAAAACTTAAAGTGGATAGATAATGAGAAGTTTTATTTTAAATACGGTCCTGTTAGTGCTATTTACCTTGATATAGATTCTAATAATGATTTGATTATAAAAGATGTATATCAAAAGCATGGAAATGTTTTTGGTGGCAATAAAAAACAAGACATTATCAATAAATCTTATTATGATTTATTTATAGGTGGAAAAAATATCATTTCAGATGATAATTTTAATAAAAAGTATAATCTTATCAAGCAAAGAGAGCTTAAAGCGTTTATTGATAAGATTAATCTTGGTGGAAAAAATATGCTTTTAGAGCAAAGTATATTTTTTAAAAATAGACATAATGCGGATATGCTTTATAAGGTTCATTATAGGTTCATAACAGACAAAGATTTTAAAGTAAGTAAGGTTATAGCGTTTATTCTTGATTTTAATACAGGATTGTATGATGATAAAAAAGTGGAGATATTAGAAGAATGCTTTGAAAACCCTACAAGTGCTATTATGATGCTAGGTTGTGATGGCAGGGTTCTTGCTATCAACTCTAAAATGGCTTTAATGTTTGGTCTTGATAAAGAAAAGCTGTTAGACAGCAGAGAAAACATACTAGATAATGAAGATATAGATAAATCGGTCATAGAAATTTTAAGAGTTTGTATGGAGCGTAATATGTCTATGGGTGATTTGCTTAAAATCCAAACCAAAGACGGTATGAAAAATGTTTTACTTAGTATCATCTCTAGTGAGCTTAAAAAAGATACATATGGTGTAGACCCAAATTATATGGGCGATAGTTTGATGTATAAAGATGGCGACAAAACTCAAGCAGACAAACGAAATTTTGACATTATGCAGTATTATATGGTTACGATTGACCCTATAAATAGAAGCTTTGGAGAGATAAAGTTTTCAAATAGACATATAAAAAGTGATATAAAAGTTTCAAAGGCTTCTAAGACAGCTATTTTGGTTTTAGAATTGCTAAGACTTATAGACGCTATACTTTATAAAAATGATATAAATAGTTTTAGTCAAGATGATTTACAAATCTTTGTAGATTATGCAAACTATGTGATTTCTATACAAGATGTTGAAGTTCATAGTGATGATTCTATGTCTTTTTCAGATATTTTAAATGATGCTTTAGAAATATGTATAAAATGTATTTGTACCGATGAAAAAGATGCTTATTTGTTAGCTAAGCTTGATTTGGCTAAAAAAGAATTGTTAAAATATATTTAGGAGATAAAATGGGTAAAGCAGATATTTTGGTTGGAATTCAGTGGGGCGATGAGGGTAAGGGTAAGATAGTTGATAAATTGTGTGAAAAGTATGATTATGTGTGTAGAAGTGCAGGGGGGCATAATGCAGGTCATACGATAGTTGTAGATGGTATGAAATACGCTTTACACTTAATCCCAAGTGGTATTTTAAATAAAAATTGTATAAATATCATCGGCAATGGAGTTGTTGTAAATCCAGAAGTTTTAATCACAGAAATGGCTCAATTTGATGATATAGAAGGTAGGCTTTTTATAAGCGATAGGGCACATTTAAACCTATATTATCATTCACAAATTGACATAGCAAGAGAAAAGCTAAAAGGTAACAATGCTATCGGTACAACAGGAAAAGGTATAGGACCATGCTACGCTGATAAAATCAACCGTATAGGTCACAGAGTTGGCGAGTTAAAAGAGCCAGAAAAACTTTGTGTAGCTATACTTAAAAATTACGATGAGCAAAAGGCTATTTTTGAGACTTTAGGCATACAAAGACCAAATGAGTTAGAGCTTTTAAACGACCTTAAAAGATACAGCAAAATCCTATCTCCTATGATTTGCGATACAACTAGAATGCTATTTCGTGCCTTAGATGAAAACAAAAAAGTCCTGCTTGAAGGAGCTCAAGGAAGTATGCTTGACATTGACCATGGAACATATCCTTATGTTACAAGCTCAAGCACTATTTCAGCGGGAGCGTTAGCTGGTGTAGGTCTTAGCCCAAAAGAGTGCGGTGAAGTCATAGGTATAGCTAAAGCTTATACAACTCGTGTTGGAAATGGTGCATTTCCTAGTGAAGATTTTGGCGATGATGGGGAAGCACTTTGTAGCATAGGTAAAGAATTTGGCGTTACAACGGGTCGCAAAAGAAGATGTGGCTGGTTTGACGCTGTGGCGGTAAGATATACAGCAAGACTTAATGGGCTTGATTATATAGCACTTACAAAGCTTGATGTTTTGCAAGATTTTGACACTATAAAAGTTTGTAAAGCTTATCAATATAAAGGCGAGACGATAGATTATGTTCCGGCGGATTTAGAAAATGTTACGCCTATTTATGAGCAAATTGATGGTTTTAAAAACATACTTGGTGTTAAAAAATACGATGAGCTAGATGAAAATGCTAGAAAATACATCGCTAGACTTGAAGAGCTTGTGGGTGTAAAAATCAAGATAGTTTCTACAAGCCCAGAAAGAGATGACACTATCTTTAGATAAAACTTGCAAACAAACGAAATTTATTCCAAATATCACTTGTTTGGGGTTTAAATTTCGTTTGTTTGAGTGTTAAGCTCATGGTTAAAACATATAAAGATATTTTAAAGGTAAAAAAACAAGCTTTAGAAAATGCAAGATTGAAGCTTTTAAGTGCCGAACACAACAAAATCAAAGCCCAAAACGATGTTTTAAATATGCAATCACAAATAGATGAAATGGTAGCTTTTAAAACCACTAGCATATCAGAGATGACATTTGTTTCAGAAAATATACAAAATCTAATCAAAGTAAAAAGAACTTTAGAAGAAAAAGTAAGACTTTGTGAAAAAGAAATCGTCCATTATAAGCATGTATATAAACTAGCAAATATTGA
>CAZYDK010000068.1:0-7408 GCA_964646025.1 uncultured Campylobacteraceae bacterium
AATAATTTAAAGCGCTTTGTATAGAATTTGTAACCACCATAGCTTTTGCTTTACCATCAATTTTCATAGCTGTTTGGGTATAAAAATGCTCGCAGATTATGTCTGCTTTTTTCTCTATTGTGATTTCACTGCTTTCTACAAATTTTTTAAGCTTTGCTTTGGCTTTTTTCTCATCATATTTTTTATCGCCTTTTGTTGCAACTAAAAGTTTATAAAAACTTTCATAAGTAACATAACCTTTTAAAACATCTAAAATATAACCCTCTTCTATGGCTTGTTTCATAGAATACAAATGATATGGAAAAAATTTCTTCTCCCCATCTACCATACAAGCAGAGCCAAATTTTTCTAATGTTTTTGGTTTTGGTGTAGCTGTGAATGCAAAATAAGTCGCATTTGATTGTAATTTTTTGTTGTTTGCTATTTCTTCTAAAACCTCATCAAAATTATCTGCTTTTATAGATTTTTCTTTGATACTTTCGCTTAACTTTGATGACATTTGCCCATCTTGTGATGAGTGAGCCTCATCAATTATCACTGCAAATTTTTTACCATCAAGGCTTGTTATACTATCTGCTATGTATGGGAATTTTTGAATTGTTGTGATAATGATTTTTTTGCCATTTATCAAGGCTTCTTTTAGGTGCTTGCTACCATCTGTTATAGCTTCTATAACCCCACCTTTATGCTCAAAGCTTTTAAGATTGTCTCTTATTTGTCTATCCAATACTTTTCTGTCAGTTATCACTATAACACTATCAAATATAGGTTTATCATCTTTATGAAGTTCTACTAAATTCAATGCTAGCCATGATATAGAATTACTTTTGCCACTACCTGCACTATGTTGAATAAGATATCTTTGTCCCACTCCTTTATCATAACAATCTTTTAAAAGCTTATCCACTACATCAAATTGATGATATCTAGGAAAGATCACCACATTTTTATCATCTTTTTTGATTATTTGAATGTATTTTAAAATAATATCAAGCAATACATCTTTGCTTAAAATTCTCTCCCACAAATAAGCAGTCTTTATACCATAGCTTGGTGGATTTCCTGCTCCAGTTTGCACTCCAATACCTGCTAAACCATCATTTAAGCCTTTGTTAAATGGTAAAAACTTAGTATTTTCACGCTCTAATTTTGTGCTCATATACGCACTTTCACTATCTAGTGCAAAATGCACTATGCTACGCTTAAATATCGTTTCATTTGGATTTCTTTTGGTGTATTGAAATCTTGCGTTTTGTGTGTTTTGGTTTGTAAATGGGTTTTTAAGCTCTATTGTAGCAACGCTTAGACCATTTATAAAAATCACAATGTCTATTGACTCGCTAGTTTGGTTACTAAAATATAATTGGCGAATTGCACAAAATTTATTACAAGAATAATTATAATCTGCTGTTTGATTTAATGAATTGTTTGGCTTAGGATAAAGCAAACTAAATTTTATACCATTTTCGCTAAAGCCATTTTTTAATACCTCTAGAGTGCCTTTTTTATCACATTCGCTTGAAAGTCTTTTGAGTAATTTTTCTTTTACATTGTTTTCGCCCACTCTTAATGCTAAATCATTTAGGCTTTTTAGCTGAGTTGATTTCAAAAACTCAAACAACATTTGCGTATCTACACCATAATTTTTATCATAATCATCGCTTTGTCTTTTTATGTATCCATTGCTTAATAAATGATTTTCTATAAAGGCTTCCAAATCCTTTTCGGTATATTTACGCATCTTGTTCTCCTTGACAATTTTTAAATATAAATTCTCTCATAAACTCAATAGACTTTTGAAGTTCTTCTTCAGTATATAAAATATTTTCTTTATTTTCTGGATGATGAATTTGATGTCTTATATATGTAGATAATGGTATATTTTCAGATATTTTTTCTTTTTTCTTATTTATCCTTATATAATTTTTTACATAAGTAGTATCTTGCAAAAGTGTTTTTCCAAGATTATTATATTCTATATGTCCATATAATTCATCGTGATACTCTTCGCTACCCCTACCAAAAGCTATATAATTAGCTTCATTTAAAGACGGAATTGGCAATACTGCATTTTCAAAATTAATAACATTTGTTTTACCATTTTCTTTTTTTACTATTCTTACATTTGTAAAATCAAGAGATTTCACCACAACAGGACTATGTGTTGTAAGTATTACTTGTATTCCATTTTCATTAGATAATTTTTTAAGCGATTCAATTAACATTTTTTGATGTTCTTCATGCTGTGAAGTTTCAGGCTCTTCAATTGCATAAATTATATTAGTTTTAGAATTTTGTTTTCTTTTTCTTTCTGCTTCTGCCCTAAAAAAGTTTAATAAAATCAATCTTTTAACACCACTACCTCTTTTGTTTATAGGTATATCATTATCTCCTGTAATTGATAGTTTTTTAAAAACATCTTCCCATTTTAATTTATCTGGTATATTTGGGTTTAAACTATTAGCAACTTCTTCGTTCATCTCCTTTAATTTATCCAAAGTTGTTGTAACTACTTCATCTAAAGCTTTTTTAATCTCTATTGATACTTGACTGAGCTTTTCTTCTATTGCTTTGTCTTTTAGTATCTCTTGAACTGCAAACTTTAACGGATTTTGTATCTCGCTATCTCCATCATTATTGCTTCTATCTGATTGAAATAAAAAATACAAAGGCATTTCTTTTTCCAATTTCTCATATATATTTTTACAATCTTCTTTAGTTAAGTCTATCTCTACTTCATCAAACACTAATTTATCTTTATAGTATTCTCTAATAGCTTTTCTTAAAACTGCACTTTTTGCTTGGTTATCGCAATCTATTTCATTTTCCTTAACAATCTTTCTTAAATCTGCTATTTTTTTAAGTAATAAATCTTTACACTCTTCATTTATAGGATGGTATGCTTTTAAATAAGTTTTTGCTTTTCCGCTAGAAGAATATATTTTTATAAATTCTAATTGCCTATCTTTATTTAATAAATATTCTTCACTAAGGCTTGTTATATTATCACTATCAATAACAACTTCATCTTTTAAATCATCAAAAACTACTGATATTTTTACATTTATATCCTCTTCTTGATTATTAAGTTTATTAATGTCACCTTTATCAAATTTTATTATTTCTTCGCCAAAAAATATATCCAAAGCCTCTAAAATAGTTGATTTACCAACATCGTTTTTACCAACAAATGCTGTTAAGTCCCCAAAATCAACCGAAACTTCATCCGAATAACCCCTAAAATTTTCAACTTTTACTTTAACTATTTTCATTTTTTCTCCTTTAAATTTATTAAATATTAATTATATATATTTTTTACTATAGCTCATTTTAACCCCTTTAGCATGCCTTTGGTGGTGGTGTCTATTAGGCTTGTTTTGTATTCTTGAATAAGGCTTATTTGTTTTATTATATTGTTTATCGCTTTGTCTATTTTCTCGCATTTTTCATCTAAATATTTTGCAATTTTCTCTTGCTCTTCTAGTGGTGGCAATACTATTAACAATTCTCTTACAAATGATAAATTAGCCATATGAAAATCATTGTTACTTTGTTCTACAAAACAAGGATATGAAGTTAAAAGACAATAAAACAAATAATTATTTGATAATATGTTTTTATTTAAAGGAATAATACCAGCTATATTTTGGTTTGTGGCTGCATCAAAATTTAAATAGGCAATTTTACCTATTGTAGCACCTACTAAAGCTAATAATATAGTTCCTGTGTGAAAAATTTTTGCTGATGAATTTTCTAACCCTTCTTGTGTTATATACTCACAATCACATTCAACAAATTTAGTATTTTTGCATACGGTTGACCCCAACCATTTTATAGTTCCATTTTCCCAATATTTATTATTTACTCTTGATGGAGTTCCGCCAGATGAAACACTACAAATTTTACCAAGTTTTACAACTTCCCAATGGGTGGGGATTTTGCCCAAGTGGGGGATGTGGGTGTCTTTTAGTTCGGTAGATTTGTTTAAGCCTTTTGTGGTAGCTTGGTTTATCAAAACTTGTTTTTGTTCTTTTAAAAGTTCTATAAATTTCGTTTGTTTGGCTATAAAATAATCTATCTTTTCAAGTTTTTTATCTAAAAAATCAGCGATTTTCTTTTGCTCTTCTAGTGGTGGTAAAGGTATATAATCTTCTTTTAATTCATTATAATTAATATTTTGCCCTTCTCTAATACCCGTTTTGTGACTTTGTAATAAACCTATAAAACTTTGAGATTTTGCTAAATGTTTAAAATAATCTTTTAATAATTTTTTATTTGATATTTCTAAAATCGTATATGCTGGACTAATAATACCTTGATAATAAGCGTATTCAATACCACCTTGAAAAGAACGCAAACTTATAACAAAATCTCCAACCTTAACAAGCTTTAATAAATGTAAATTTTTTGTAGCTTCTACGGTTTTGTTACCGTAAATATTTTTTGGAACAACGCCCATTTTTTGAGATGATACCAATAATGTTTCATTCTCAAATCCAAGCTCAATTCTTTCTTTAAAAGTGTGTTTAATTCTACTTATTTCCCAATGAGCGGGGATTTTGCCTAGCCATTTTATGCCACTGTCTTTATAAGCACTCATTTTACAGCCTTTCTAAAAGCTTTATATCAGCATTATCCATTTTGCTAAAAGCAAAGGTTTTTTTGCCCAAATCTTTTACGCTAGCACCGATATGATAAATATCATTATCAATTATCAAAAACCTATCGTGAAATGAATTAGTTTGCTTTATTGTGATTTGATTTTTGTTTTGTGAATTGTATTTTTGGATATCAAGGCTAAGTGTCTTTGTAATTGTTTGAGTATAGATACAAATACTTGCTTTTTCGTTTTTTCCAAGCATTAAAATCACGCTTTCATCTACATAATTATCAATTAAAATTATTTGTTTTTTAGCTGATTTAATCAATTTACTTACAAAAACATAAGCATCAAAAATCTTACCATTATAAAAAACACCACTTTTTGGGACTTCTTCTATGCTAAGTGCTTTTTGTATGCTAGATATGCAAGCATCATGCTCTAATAATTTTTTTTCTATTTGCAAAAACCTAGTTTCTGGATTAGCCAAATACAAATTTTCTCGTAAAAAAGAAAAAGTCCTTATCAAAGCCAATGTAACTTCTGTAGCTACCTTGCTTTTTAGGATAGTAGCCAACATATATATGCCATTTTCTGTGAATGCTTTTGGTAAAAATCTAGTCTTTGAAAAATTTGCGGTCGGAAATTTCGTCCGCAAATCATCAAATTCTTCTGTGTTTAGCTCAAAATAAAAATCGCTTGGGAATTTATCTTGATTATTTTTAACAGCTTCGTTTATTCGCTTTGTTTCTACTTTATAAATCTCTGCTAAATCCTTATCTAGCATAACTTTGGTGTTTCTTATTGTATAAATTTTATTTTTTAAATCATCTTGTAATACTGCTATTTTTTTCATGATAAAATCTCGCCTAAAAGGTCTTTTAGTTCGTTTTCAAGTGAGCTTAATTCGTGTTTTATCTCATCTAATTTTCTTGGCTTTTCGTAGGTGTAAAAATACTTGTTAAATAGTATTTCATAGCCTATTTGCTTACTTTCTAAATCCACCCAAGAGTTTGGCATAAATGGTTTTATTTCTTTTTCATAGTATTCGTTTATATCGCTAGTGAGTGGGATTTTTTCTGTGTTGGTATTTTTGTCGCTGTTTATTAGGAGTTTTAGCTCTGATTTGCTTAGCTTTACGCCTAAAAACTTTGCAAATTCTAAAGAGTTTTTAAAATCTTTTGGACTTTGTTCAAGTTCTTTTAATTTAGAGATAATTGTTTCTTTATCTTTTAGTTTGTTAAAGCTTTCGTTATTTTGTAGTTCATTTAGCGTTTTTACTTGCTCAACTACTACTTTTATATAACCCAAATCATCATTATTTAAGATGATACAATCATCATTGCTAGCATTGCTTAAAAACTGCTCGGTGATTTTTTCTATATGCTCGTTTGTCATTTCGTTTGATTTTGAGCCTAGGGATTTTTTCATTTTTTGATAATAATTTGTAGCGTTCATTAGCCACACTTTGCCTTTTTTATGCTCTGGTTTTTTGTTTGTAAGAATCCATATAAAAGTAGGTATGGCTGTGTTATAAAACATATTTGTAGGGAGTGCGATTATGGCTTCTAGCAAATCATTTTTTATAATATGGCTTCTTATGGCTACTTGACCGCTGTCTGAATTAAAAAGTGGGCTACCATTATGAACGCTTGCAATCCTGCTGCCCAACTTTGTATCATGCCTCATTTTGCTAATCATATTTAGCAAAAACATCATCTGTCCATCGCTTTTGCTAGTGATACCTATGCTAAATCTAGGGTCATCGCATACGGTTTTGCCTTTGATTTTTTCTACATTTAGGTCTTTTTGGTCTTTGTCCCAATCTTTGCCATAAGGTGGGTTAGTTAGCATGAAATCACATTTTACATTTACTTGGTCGTTGCTAAGAGTAGAGCCAAATTTGATGTTTTCTGGATTTTCGCCTTTTATTAGCATATCGGCTGTGCATATTGCGTAGGTTTCTGGGTTTAGCTCTTGTCCGTATAGGTAGAAGTTGGCTTCTGATTTGATTTTGCCATTTGGGTCGGTTACGAATTCTTTGGATTCTGTTAGCATTCCACCGCTTCCACAGGCATTATCATAGATAATGAAATCTCCTTCTTTTATCTCATCTTTGACAGGCAAAAAAACTAGGCAAGTCATAAGACGGATAATCTCTCTTGGGGTAAAGTGCTCTCCTGCTTCTTCGTTGTTTTCTTCGTTAAACTTACGGATAAGTTCTTCAAAAACATATCCCATTCCAAGGTTGCTAAGCCCTTCTAATAATTCTCCTTTGTCGTTGTAGGTAGGATGAATGCTAAAATTTATCTTTTTAGAACAAAACTTTTCTACGATTTGATATAAAAGGTTTGCTTCATCTAGTGTTTCTAGCTCGTTTTTGAACTTAAACTTAGCGATGATATCTTTTACATTTGGGCTAAAGCCGTCTAGGTAGTTTTCAAAATTAATTCTTATATTGCTTGGGTCGTTTAGTAGGCTTTCTAGGGTGAAATTTGAGTGGTTGTAAAAGCTATATCCACTGCCAAATTTTTCGCTTGTTAATATAGAGTTTGGATTGTCTAGCTTGTCTTTGTAAGCGTTGTAAGTGTCTAAAACCTTTTGTTTTGTAGGTGCTAAGACTAAATCAAGTCGGCGAATAACTGTCATCGGGAGTATCACATCTCTATATTTACCTTTTACATAGTGGTCTCTTAAATCATCGGCTACTTTCCAAATAAAATTTACCATATCATTATGTGCTTCTAAATTCATGAAAATCCTTATATTTTAAATGAGTTATTATGGCAAAAGAATGCTAAAAATATT
>CAZYDK010000069.1:0-7393 GCA_964646025.1 uncultured Campylobacteraceae bacterium
CACCTAAAACACCGCCTTTGCAAGTAGGCACACCACCATTTGAGTAGTGATAGCTAAGACCAAAACCACCACCTTTTGTTCCTATTTGTCCAAGCATACAAGCTAAAGTTACAAGCATCCAGTGTGGTTGCTCACCATGATGAGCTCTTTGCATACCCCAACCGCTCATAAGCATTGTTGGATTTGCATAAAATCTATCAGCTAAAGCTGTGATAACTTTTTCATCAAGCCCGCAAATCTTACTAGCCCATTTTGGAGTTTTTTCTACTTTATCAAAACCTTTTCCTAAAACATACTTTTTAAACTCTTCATATCCAGTTGTATAATCTTCTAAAAAGTCTTTTGCAACTTTGTTTTTCTTGATAAGATGATGAGCCATACCAAGCATCATAGCCACATCGGTATTTGGATTTGGTGCTATCCACTCAGCGTTTAGATACTCTGCTGTTTCGTTATATTGTGGGTCTATTGATATGATTTTGATTTTGCCTTCTTGTGCTTTTTGCTTTAGTTTTTCAAAATAATGATGACCCATTTCATCGCTTGCAGTCCAAGAAATTCTAAGTGTAGCGATAGGGTTTGCTCCCCAAATTACTACTATTTTAGAATTTTCTAAAATGTTTGGCCATGATGTTTGTTGCTCATATACTTCAAGACTACCTACAACATGAGGCATAATGATTTGTGAAGCACCAGTTGAGTAATCACCCAAACCACCAACAAAACCACCAGTTAAATTCATAAAGCGTTGTAGCAACACTACGCTGTTATGAACGTTTCCGCTACTTTTCCAGCCATAGCTACCTGCAAAAACACCTTTTTTAGCCATTCTTGTTTTTTTAAGCTCTTCTGCTATCAAAGCAATAGCTTTTTCATAACTTACTCTAACCCACTCATCTTTACCACGAAGTTCTGGTTTAGGATTGTTTGGGTTTTCTAGATATGATTTTCTTACATAAGGATATTTAACACGGCTTTTATAAATCATATCTGGAGTGTAGTATTGTAGAGCGTTATAGATTTCACTTCTTTTTTTATAAGGTTCGCTTTTTATAACTTTTCCATCTTTTACTGTTAGCTTTAAAGTTCCCCAGTGAGCTGCAGTTATAACTTCTCCATCTTTTATATGCTCTACTGCATTACTTGCTGCACAACCAGGAAGCATAGGAATGATACTTAAACTTGCACCAAGCTTTAAAAAACTTCTTCTTTTCATAATATCTCCTTAATTACTTAGCATTTTTTTGTAGGTACTGAATAACCAAAAATCTATCTTTTTTATCTATAGCTGTTCTATCTGCCATAGCTTTAAAGTTAGCTGGCCACTGATTTGCGTTAAACTCTTTTTCTGGGTGAAGTTTATGACAAATACCGCAGTTTTCAGCAAACATAGTTTTTGCTTTACTCATCATAGGTTCTAACGCACTTTCAAACTTATCATCTTTAGTCCAAAACTCTGCACTAACTTTTTTTACGCCATTTTTTTCTTCTAAAACTTTGTAATCAAATTTCACTTTTTTAGGCATAGCTACAACTAAAATTCTATCTTTTTCGTTAAAATAAATAACATTTTCTACGCCATTTTGCATAAAACCTGTTGCTTTAAACTTAACCATAGAGCCTTTTTTCTCTAATATTTCAACGCCATTTGTAGGCAACAATCTTCCAGATGCTTTTTTATCCCCATAATTTAAATAAACATCTTTTACTTCATTTGCATACTGTATGTTACCAGCATACAAAAAACCACAACATGCTAAAGCTAGCAGGTATTTTTTCATAAAAATCTCCTTAAAATAAAGTTAGGAATGTCATTTTACCCCCACCATTTTAAACAAAACTTAAAATTAATTTTAAAAAATTATTTAGTATATTTTTTTCAAATTTTACACAAAAGTATTTAAATATTAGTTAGTTATATGTTTGTTTTTAAAGGGATTGAAAGTATAAAATTTCGTTTGTTTGGGGTTAGAATGCAAAAAATAACAATCTCGGAAAAATCAAAGCTAAATCCATAAATTTACAAGTAGTTTTATCTGTTTAAGACCTAAAATAAACTCAAACAAACGAAATTTACCCCCCCCCATTTTAAAACTTAAAAAATTATTACAAAATATACATAAAGCTTTTTTCTATATCACTATCTAAATCATTTAAAAATTCATTAATATTTTGCTGGGTTGTTTGATGAGTTGTGATGTAGATATTTGCTTTGTCATTTTCAAGCTCTTGTAGCATATTTGCTATACTGATTTTGTGGTCGCTTAGGCTTTTTGCTATCTTGCTCATAATGCCGATTTTATCATCAACTAAAAGTCTTATATAAAATTTCTTTTCTATGTCTTGATAAGCTTTTAATTTTATATCTTTTTTTGGTGGCATATAAAAACTAGGGTTTTTTCTAAAATCAATAATATCTGATATAACAGCACTAGCAGTTTCATCTCCACCTGCACCCTCGCCTGAGTAAAGGCTTTCTTTAGCTGCGTTTGAGTTTACTAAAATTGAGTTTTTAGCTCCGCCTATATTAAGTGGGGATTTATTATCTATCATACAAGGACTTACCCATACTTCTAACTCGCCTTTATCATCTAGGCTTGAATTTGCTATGAGTTTTATAGCTTTGTTTTGCTTTTTAGCATAAGATATATCTTTTGAGCTAACACTTTCTATACCACGCACAACAATATCTTTTGTAACAAAATAAGCTCCAAAAGCAAGGCAAGAAAGTATGATGATTTTATGTGCTGCGTCATATCCGCTAACATCTAAAAATGGGTCAGCTTCTGCATATCCTAAATCCTGTGCTTCTTTAAGTGCCACAGCATAATCACTTCCTTCACTCATAAGCGACATAATATAATTTGAAGTGCCATTTAATATAGCTTTTATACTTAAAATTTTATTTGCACTAAGACCTTCTTTTATAACTTTTATAATCGGTATAGCCCCTGCTGTTGATGGCTCATATCCTAAAAATACATTATTATCTCTTGCTAAAGAAAAAATCTCTTCTTTATTGTCAGCAAGTAGTGCTTTGTTAGCAGTAATCACTGGGATACAAGCAGATAAAAATTTCTTTATAGCTTCTTTTGCAAAATCAACTCCACCCATAAGCTCTAAAACAACATCTGGTTTTTCATTTATAACTTCATCTAAACTTGTTACAAGCTTTACACCATCTTTTGAGTAATGCACCCCATTTTCTACCTTATGTGAATACTTTGATAAGTTTCTTACATAAGCAACTTCTACTTTTATACCATTTAATATGTCTTTATTAACACTACAAACATTTACAACCCCGCTTGCAACTGTTCCGTATCCTAAAATTGCGATTTTCATACTTTATCCTTTCTTATTTTTAGAAGTTTAGTCTATTTTTGGCATTTTTTCAATATACAAACTTTGTGAAGGAAATGCAAAACTAAGCCCTTGCTCTTCTACTAAAGCCATAATTTTTAGCATAAGCTCACTTTTAGCCTTATAATAACTAGCAGCACTAACTGTTTTGGTATAAAAATAAAGCTTTACATCTATTGAACTAGAAGCAAAATCATCAACCCAAACATAAATAGAAGCACGGTATCCCTCAAGGTCGTTTAGTGAAACAAATTTTTGTTTATTATAAACTTGTTTATGAGTGTTAAACTCATCATCTGTGTTATGTGCCACCAAATCATCATTTTCTATAAGCTCTGTAACTTTATCTAAAAAATTTTTTAATTGTTCTTTTGTAGTATCATAGGTAAGTCCAACTGTAAGAACCATTTTTCTACCAAATTTTCTTTTAGAAAAGTTTTGTATATTGCCACCAAGAACGCTTGAATTAGGCAAAAATACCAAAGTATTATCAAAAGTTCTAATTGAAGTTTTTCTAAGTCCTGTTTCAACCACAAGCCCTTCTACGCCGTTTATTATAACCCAATCACCTTGAGAAAAACTATCATCAAAAGCAAGCAAAATTGATGCAAAAAAGTTTGCTATGATGTCTTTAGCTGCAAGTGCTAACGCCAAACCACCAATCCCCAAAGACGCTACAATAGCAGAAACATCAAATCCAACAGCAGATAAACAAGATAAAATTGCTATTAAAACAATCAAACAATCAATCACCTTTAAAAGCAAATTTACAATATCTTGACTATTTTGTTTTTTTACTAATTTTTCTACTAAAACAATGCCCCAGCTATTTAAAATAGCTATAGCAAGATAAGCGATACTTATGCTAAAAAGTATTCCAAAAACTTTTGCAACAACTAAAGATATAGGGTTTGGATAATAATAAAACCTAACGCAAATAAAAATAGAATAAAGACTAATCAAAATCAAAAGCGGTTTATTAATTTGCTTAAAAATATGATTTAATCTACTATGGTCTTTATAAAACTTTGATATAACCCACTTAAGTAGCCCTATCAAAATCCCACGCAAAAAATAAACCAAAATCAAAAACAAAGCACATATAATCAAACTTCCCACGCCTTTGCCTTGCAAAAACTGCGGTAAATGCTTATCTACATAATGCGTTGTGTTTATACCTATTTGATTTAATATATCATTACTAAAAACATCAATGTTTGCTCTAAGATAACTTAATAACTCTTTATAAGCTTCTATCCTATCTTCATCTAAATTTGTTTTTGATGTTGAAATTTTTGCAACATAATCATCAATGATTTCTTTTAGCTCTTCTTCATCTTTTCCACTTACATATGATTTATACACTTTATACAAAGTGTTGTAAAACTCATTTTTACTTGGTGTTAAATTGTGGATATTATTTACAAACTTAGCTTTTAAAACAACTTGCTCTCTGTGAATATCGCTTTGTTTTGTGGATTTTAAAATCTTATAATTTGCTACATATTGTTCTACGATTTGTTGTAATTCTTTTACATTAGTATCATTTGCTTGTAAAGAGATTGAAAAGATACTACATAAAAATATAGTTAAAATTGTTAGTATTTTTTTCACTTATGTCCTTTTATGGTTTTATTTTTTCCTATCCTTTTAAAATGCCCATTTACATACTCATATATCTTTCCCGTTTCTATAACATAATGCCAAACATGGATTTCTAGCTCTTTATTTTGTAGTTTTTGTTTTACATTTGGATATGTGAGTAAATTTTCATAAGAATTAATAAGATTTGCTTTTTCTATCATCCACGAAGCAAGTTTTAAATCTAACATATGATTTAGCTCTAAAGTTTGTAAAATCTTATCTTTAATTGGTTTTATTTGCTCTAACCATTTATAAGTATTTGGCGTTTTTTGTTTATCTATATCAACTTTACAGCCACCACAATTTGTATGCCCACAAATGATTACATTTTTTACATCTAAAACCTCAAGCGCATACTCAATAGCTGATGTTGTAGATACATATTCTTCTGTAATTCTATACTTAGGAATGATATTTGCCACATTTCTAACAGAAAAAAGCTCACCCACAGAACAATTTGTAATCAAATTTGGCAACACCCTACTATCTGAGCAACCGATAAATAAAGTATGTGGATTTTGATATGATTTAAGTTCTTTAAAAACTTCTTTGTATTCTTGATAGTCTTCTTGCATAAATTTTATAGCACCGTCTATAAGTTCTGACATAAAACAACCTTTTAGTTACAATTTTTTATCTTTTTTAGATAGAATAATATTACAAAGTTTATACTTTTATTATTTTTAAGGAGAAAATATGAGTCTTTACGAAAGAGATTATGCGCGTTACTACACTCGTACAAGTAGCGAAGCTGCTGAGTTTGTAAAAAGAGTTTATGTGCTTTTTGCATTATCGCTGCTTAGTGCAACAATTGGTGCTTGGGCTGGTGTTTTTATACTTGGACCAAAAATAGTTGGTAATATGTTTGTATTTATTGTTCTTGCTATCATAGAATTTGCTTTAGTTTTCATTATCTCAAGTGCAAAAGCAAAAGAAGGTTTAAATACAATACTTTTATTTATATTTACATTTATTTCTGGACTTACACTTACACCACTTTTACATAGTGTTTTAAATCTACCTAGTGGTGCTGAAATTATAGCTCAAGCTTTTACACTTACAACAGTAGCTTTTGCTGGTCTTAGCGTTTTTGCTTTTACTACTAAAAAAGATTTTGGGGTTTATGGTAAAGCTTTATTTGTTACACTACTTATAGTTTGTGTAGCTTCTATCATAGGTATATTTGTGCAAAATGCATTATTTCACTTAGTTTTAAGTAGTGTTTGTGCTATACTTTTTAGCTTTTACATCATTTACGATACTCAAAAAATCGTTCAAGGAGAAGTAGTTAGTCCAACTGTTGGTGCTATTATGCTTTATCTTGATTTTATAAACTTATTTACATCTTTACTAAGAATATTATCTATTTTAAACTCAAGAGATTAAATGAAATTTTTACAAATCTTATTTGTTTTTGCTTGTGTTTTATACGCAAGCAAAAACGAAACCACAAATATAAACAAACCAGAACTTATCCTAGAACACAATAAGCGAATTTTAAAGCAAATTGATGAAGAGCAACAAAATCTAATAGGTCTAAAAGCTGCGTTTGAGGCACTTCAAAAAGAAAAAGAAGAACAAAACGCTAAAAAACAAAAAGAATTAGAACAAATTTTAAAATCCATAGAAGATGAAAAAAATAAAAATCAAGAACTACTAGACAAAATAGATGAAAGTTTAAAAAAACTAAACGAACTTACAAATGAAAAAATCATCACTTCATTTTCTAAAATGAAAGAAGGACCAGCTGCAACCATACTAGATGCTATGGAGCCAATGGAGGCTGCAAATATACTTAGATTTTTAGAACCTAAAAAAATGGGGCAAATACTAGCAAAAATGCCACCGCAAAAAGCAGCACAAATTAGCTTAATCATATCAAATAACCAGCTATTTGATAACTCAAAAGAAGAAGAAAAAAAAGAAGATAAAAATGAAAAAAATACAGATAAAGATAAAAAAGATGAAACCTCACAACCAAACCAAAAAGATAAAGATAGATTAAAAGAACTATCAAAAACAATGGCAAACCAATGAACCAACCAACACTACAAATCATACCAATGCCAAAAGATACAAATCCATCTGGAAATATTTTTGGTGGGTGGATAATGAGCCAAATGGATTTAGCTGGAGCTGTAATGGCTAAAAGCATTTGTGAAAATGTGGTAACTGTTGCTGCAGAAAATATAACTTTTCAAAACCCTGTTTTTGTGGGAGATTTAGTAAGCATTTATACAAACATATCACATATAGGCAACACTTCAATAAGCGTTGATATGTGCGTGTATGCAACAAGAAAAGATGAAAAAATACAAGTAGCAAAAGCTAAATTTGTTTATGTGAGCGTTGATAAACAAGGCAAAAAACAACCTATCAAAACTCA
>CAZYDK010000070.1:0-7329 GCA_964646025.1 uncultured Campylobacteraceae bacterium
TAATCAATCTTAAGAATACTCAAAAACGCTTCTTGAGGTAGTGATACTTTACCGATAGCTTTCATACGCTTTTTACCTTCTTTTTGTTTTTCAAGTAGTTTTCTTTTACGGCTTATGTCCCCGCCATAGCATTTTGCGGTAACGTTTTTACCCATTGATTTGACGTTTTCACGGGCTATGATTTTGTTGCCGATACTTGCTTGGATAGCCACTTCAAAAAGCTGTCTTGGGACTATTTCTTTCATCGCTTTTACAAGGTCTCTTCCTTTTGTTTGTGCTTTTTGGTTTGGAACGATGATACTTAGTGCATCAACCGCTTCTCCAGCCACTCTTATATCAAGTTTTACCAAATCCCCAATCCTATAATCACAAAACTCATAATCAAAACTAGCATATCCTTTTGTAGCGGATTTTAGCTTGTCATAAAAATCCATTACTATTTCATTCATCGGTATATCATACTCAAGTAACACTCTGTTTTCTGTGATATAGTCCATTTTAGTTTGTATCCCACGGCGGTTGTTTAAAAGAGTGATTATGTTACCTAAAAACTCACTTGGAGTTATGATTGTAGATTTTACATAAGGTTCTTTTATGTGGTCTATTTTGTTTGTTGGTGGTAGGTCGCTTGGGTTTTGGATTTCTATCATTTGTCCGTCTGTTTGATAAATTTCGTATGTTACGCTAGGAGCAGTAGCTATCAAATCTAAGTCAAACTCACGCTCAAGCCTTTCTTTTACAACTTCCATATGAAGTAGTCCTAAAAATCCAACCCTAAAACCAAATCCTAAAGCTAGTGATGTTTCAGGCTCGTATGATATGGAGCTATCGTTTAGTTTTAGTTTATCAAGTGCGTCTCTTAAATCTTCAAATTTATCAGTTTCTATAGGATAAATCCCAGCAAACACAAAAGCCTTAGCTTTAGCAAAACCTTCTATAGGCTCGCTTGCTTTATCTTTTGCTAAAGTTATAGTATCTCCAACGCTTATTTGACCTATATCTTTAAGCCCTAAAACCACAATCCCAACTTCTCCAGCTTTTATAGAATTTGTATTTATCGGGCTTAATGGGTGCGGGTATTTAAGGTCTAAAACACTATGTTTTACACCTTCGTGCATTAAATATATCTCATCATTTTTTTTGATTTCTCCGTCTTTTACCCTAACAAGCGCCAAAGCACCCAAATAACTATCAAACCAGCTATCATAAATAAGTGCTTTTAGCTTATCTGTGCTACTTTTTGGAGCAGGAATTCTCTCGCAAATCGCTCTTAGCAAATCATCAATTCCTATGCCGCTTTTTGCACTCACTTCTATGGCGTTAGAGCAATCAATGCCGATTACATGTTCTATTTCTTCTTTTACTCTTTGTGGGTTTGCTGCGGGTAAATCTATTTTGTTTATAACAGGGATTATTTCAAGGTCATGCTCTAGTGCCATATAAACATTGGCTATCGTTTGAGCTTGAACGCCCTGAGAAGCATCTACTACAAGTAGTGCCCCCTCGCAACTTGCAAGGCTACGGCTAACTTCATAAGAAAAATCCACATGCCCTGGAGTGTCGATTAAATTTAGTGTGTAGTTTTGTCCATCTAGTGTGTAGTTTAATCTCACAGATTGTGCTTTTATGGTGATTCCACGCTCTTTTTCTATATCCATTGTATCCATTACTTGCTTACTCATTTTACGCTCTTCTATGGCGTTGCAAGTTGTGATAAGACAATCAGCTAAAGTGCTTTTGCCGTGGTCAATGTGTGCTATTATGCTAAAGTTTCTAATGTTATTCATTTTTAACCTTAAAATATATTTAATTTTATAGATGTATAATGATACTTTTTTTGTGCTTGTTTGTTGATAAAACAAACAAAAAAAGATTAATTTTAAGGATAAAAATGCAAACAAAAGGGGATTTAGCTTTACTTGATGAAGTTTTAGAGTATAAAAGTAGCAAAAATATCACTATTTTTGGTTCTGCAAGAGTAGAGAATAAAGATACTTTAGACCTAGCTTACAAACTAGCTAAAAAAGGGTATAGCATTATCACTGGCGGTGGTCCTGGGGTTATGAAAAATGCAAATTATGGTGCATATTTGGCAAAAGGCGAGGGAGCTAAGATTAATAGCATAGGCATTAATATCAAACTTCCTTTTGAACAACATCCAAACGAATATTGTGATAAGACATTTTTATTTCAAACACTTGCTATAAGAAAAAAAGCTTTGCTTGAAATAAGTGATATTTTCATAATAAGCGTTGGTGGATTTGGGACTTTAGATGAACTTTTTGAGATTATAACTTTAGCACAAACAAGACTGAGGCGTAACACAAAAATCATTATTTTTAACCAAAATGGCTTTTATGACAAGCTTTTTGAGTTATTTGATAGTTTTATGAGTGAAGGTGTGATAGGCGAAGAAAGCCTAACACTTTTTCAAAGTGCAAAAACTATAGATGAGATTTTGTGTTTAGTTGAAAGTTAACCTACAAAAAAACTAAAACCTACAAAACATTCTTTTTATAGTTAGCGCTTGTCGTTTTGATAAGGAAATAAAATGACTTTAAAAGGAAAAAGTTTTTTAACATTAAAAGATTTTACAAAAAAAGAATTAGAAGTTTTAATAAATTTAGCAAAAGATTTAAAAGATAAAAAAGAAAAAGGCATAACAGGAGAAAGCCTAAAAGGTAAAAACATAGCCTTTATCTTTGAAAAACCATCTACTAGAACACGATGTGCTTTTGCTGTAGCTTGTAATGATGAAAAAGCATATCATGAGTATTTGGGTATAAATGATATACAGCTTGGGCATAAAGAAAGCATAGAAGATACAGCAAGAGTTCTTGGCGGTATGTTTGATGGGATTGTTTTTCGTGGATTTTTGCAAGAAAATGCTTTAAAATTAGCAAAGTATAGCAAAGTGCCAGTGTTTAATGCACTTACAGATGATTTTCATCCAACGCAGGTTTTAGCGGATATGCTTACAATTAAAGAGCATTATCAAAAACTTGAAGGTATAAATTTCGTTTATATAGGTGATGGTAGAAACAATATGGCAAATTCACTTATGATAGGTTGTTCTAAGCTTGGACTTAATTTTAAAATCATAGCTCCAAAAAACTTGCACCCGCATGAAAATCTTGTGAGTTTGTGTAAAGATTATGCAAAGCAAAGCGGTGGAAGTGTTGTTTTATCAACAAATATAGATGATGTGAAAAATGCTGATGTTGTATATACTGATGTTTGGTGTTCTATGGGCGAAAATGAAAATGATTTTGATAAAATTAGACTTTTAAAACCATATCAAGTAAATAAATCTTTGCTTGATAAGGCTGAAAAAAACGCCATTGTTATGCATTGCTTACCAGCGGTTAAAGAAAGCGAAATCACAGAAGATGTGTTTGAGGCTCACGCAAAAACTATCTTCAATCAATCATCAAATCGTATGCATACAATAAAAGCACTTATGGTAGCTATGCTTAGTGATGAAGATTTATCAAAATATAAAGGATAAAAATGATTTATGAAAATGATTATGTTTATATACAAAAGCACGAACACGAGCTTCCGTGGGTAAAGATTTTTACTAAAACCCCGCATAAAGAATTTAGTGATTGTGATGAGGTTTTAAGGGCTGAGATACTTAGGTGCGTACTAGTGTGTGAAAAGGCTTTGCTTGAGTTTTATAAACCAACTAAAGTCAATATCGCATCATTTGGTAACGAAGTGCCTAGAGTTCATTTTCATGTGATAGCTAGATTTAGTGATGATGCGTATTTTCCAAATACAACTTGGGGAGCAAAACTTAGAGAGCATAATGTGGATTTGCCTGATTTTAAGGAATTTGCTAAGTTTTTAAAAGATAAATTGATAAATGATAAGAAAAATTAGCATAAGTTTTGAGATAATTTGTTTTATTTTATAAGGAGATTTTATGGTAGTAAATAATGATATGATTTGTAATGTTTGTTTTTTAAAAAATAGCGAAGATGAACACGCTGTTTTTATAAGAGGGCATAAAAATGGAAAGCCTGTTGATATATGTACTTCTTGCATACCAAGTGTGATACATGGAAGCGGTGAAGTTGTAAAAAGTGATGAGGAAGTTTTAAAAGAGATTTGATTTTAAACAAACGAAATTTATATAAAATCTTTAAATTTCGTTTGTTTACCCCCCCCGTTTAAATTACTTATGAAGATTGTTTATATAAGCTCTAACACTGTTTATACCGTCTTTTTTAGCATTTTCGTAGTTTTTGCTTACAAAATCCCAATCAATGTGATTATAAAAATCTTCAAGATATTTTGCACGAAGATTTTGATATCCAAGATAGTAAGCATGCTCCCAAACATCAACTACTAAAAGTGGGATTTTACCTTCTGTTAAAGGTGTGTTTGCGTTATTTGTCGCTACAAGCTCAAGTTTATCGCCATTTAATACAAGCCAAAACCAGCCGCTTCCAAAAAGTGCTGTTGCACCTTTTATAAACTCATCTTTGAAGTTACTACAGGTTTGGAAAGTTTTTTCAATAGCTTCTTTTAACGCATCTGATACCTTACTTTCTTTTGGGCTAATGCAGTCAAAATAAAAATCATGATTATACACTTGAGCAGCATTGTTAAACACGCCACCATTTGAGCTAGTGATGATGTCTAGTAAATCTTTATTTTCATAATCTGTATCTTTTATAAGATTGTTTAGATTATTTACATAAGTTTGATGATGTTTGCCGTAGTGAAAGTCAAAAATTTCTTTACTTAAAAACCCGCTAAACGCATCTGTGCTGTAGTTTAATTCTCTTAGTTTAAACATAACAAATCCTTTAAAATGAAATTAAAAAGACATTATATTTAAAAAAGGATAATATTTATCCCATTAATGAAAAATTAAGCTACAAACAAACGAAATTTGAAGTTTTTGTATAAATTTCGTTTGTTTTAGACTAAAATTAACCTTAATCTAAGATATTTTTAATATAATGCCAAGCTTATTTATAACCGAAAGGAAGTGATATTATGCCTGGTATTAAAGTGCATAACAACGAAAGCTTTGATGAGGCTTACCGCAAGTTTAAAAAACAAACAGACCGTAACCTTGTAGTAACAGAAGCTCGTGCTAGACGCTTTTTTGAGCCAATGACTGAGATTAGAAAAAAACAAAAAATCTCTGCAAGAAAGAAAATGCTCAAAAGACTTTATATGCTTCGCCGTTACGAGTCAAAGCTGTAATCTTCGCACCCTTTTTGGGTGCTTTTTATTTTATGCTTTTTAAAGTTTTACTTCATTAGTATTTAAAAAATCATTTTTGGATTGTTTATGGAACATTTGCACGAGATATTTGAACATAGTGTTTTGTTTATGTTGCTTTTTGCAAGAGTTGGTGCTATGTTTGTGTTTTTTCCATTTTTTTCTCATATGCAAATTCCTGTTGTGATTAAGACCGCACTTTCTATCGTGATAAGTTTTTTCTTACTTGATATATCTAGCGTAAAAAGTTTAGAGCAAGGTATTGTTTTGGCTATTTGTATGGAAGTTTTGCTTGGGCTTTGTGCTGGGATATTTTTACAACTTACTTTTACCATACTTCATATGGCGGGGGAGTTTATATCTTTTTCTATGGGTTTTACTATGGCAAATATACTTGACCCAAACTCAGGAGCTCAAACGCCTATCGTGGCAAGTATTGTTTATCTTATAGCGCTTACATGTTTTTTAGAATACGACGGTCATCATTTAGTGCTTTTGTTTTTATCAAATAGTATAAATCATATTGAACTTGGTGGATTTTTGCTTAATGAAAATATCTTTTTAAGTGTTTTAAAATCTTTAAAAGATTTGTATCTTATATCTTTATGTCTTGCTTTTCCTGTGATAGGAATTTGTTTTTTAGCGGATTTTATTTTTGGTATGCTTATGAAAACTATGCCGCAATTTAACCTTTTGGTTGTTGGCTATCCTATCAAAATCTCTATAGCTTTTGCTGTTGTAACATCAATTCTTAGCGTTATGATGTATTATTTTAAAGAGCTTGTTATGGGTATGTTTATGAATTTAAATAATCTATTTTTTTAGGAGTTTGTATGGGTAAGATTGTATTTTTAAGTGGTGCTGGGCTTAGTGCTCCATCTGGACTTAGCACTTTTAGGGACAATGATGGGCTTTGGGATAAGTATGATTTAAGTGTTGTTTGTAATTACTCTAACTGGAGAAAAAATCATAAATTAGTTCATGAGTTTTATAATCTTAGAAGGTTAGAGCTTTTGCGTGTAAAACCAAATGATATGCATTATAAAATCGCAGAAATTTCTAAACAATATCAAGTTATAAATCTTACTCAAAACGTAGATGATTTGCTTGAGCGTGCAGGGTGTGATGAGGTGTATCATTTGCACGGAAGTTTGCTTAAACTTCATTGTAATGATTGTGGCGATGAGATAAGTCTTAGTTTAGATGATAATTTAGAGTATGATTTTAAACCTTGTCAAAAATGTGGTAGTAAATTTATAAAACCAAGCATAATATTTTTTGGCGAAATGGCACCGCTTTATGAGACGCTTTACGACACATTTAAGTCTTTAGATGATGATGATTTGGTTGTGATAATTGGAACTAGCGGGGCTGTTATAAATGTAAATTATCTACTTCGTCATTTTAAAGGCGAATCTGTTTTAATCAATCTTGAAAAATGCGAATACATAAATGATAAAGCATTTTCTCATGTGATTTATGACTCTTGTGATAAGGCTACATCTAAGCTTGATGAGATAATCAGCTCTTGGGCTAAAAAGTGTAAAAGTTCTTGATTTTATGAGTATTTTAAAATAATTTTTGTAAAATCAATAATTTTAAACTTGTAAAAGATATACATAACAAAGGCTATTTTATGAATGTTTTACTTATAAATGATAATCCAGCAATATCAAGATTAATCAGTCTTAGTATGAAAAAATTTAGTTATGAGTTTCATGAAGTAAGTAGTGTAGATGATATTTATCCTTGTGATATATTGATAATAGATAGTAAAATAGACTTTGATGAGAGCTTTAAATCTTTGGCAAAACATGTTGTGTTGATTTTGCCAAAAAACTATGATAAACAAGAATATGATAAGCTAGGTGTTAGTGTTTTAACTAAGCCGTTTTTGCCTACTGATTTTGTTGATTTGATAAGAGGTTTTGAAGGGGGGCAAAATGAAATTAGCAAAGAATTACCTAAAGCAACTAGCACCAAAGCTGAGAAAAAAGATGAAATTGATGAGCTTGATTTAAGTGTTGGTTTAGATGAGCTTGATGGGTTTGATGATTTGATGTCTTTAGATGAAAAAGATACTAGCAA
>CAZYDK010000071.1:0-3131 GCA_964646025.1 uncultured Campylobacteraceae bacterium
CAAACAAACGAAATTTACCCCCCCCCTTTTTTTTTGATTAGTTTTCCATAGCCTTAGCTACTTCTTTTGAGCTTTCTTTGATTTTATTCATACACTCACTTGCTGTGCTTGCTAAGGTTACGCTTTCATTTACTTGAGCCATACTTTTATTTATACTCTCAACAACATTTGCACTAACATTTCTGATAGAATTAACAGTCATTGTGATTTCATTGATTGAAGCTGCTGTTCTTTCTGCAAGTTTTCTTACTTCATCAGCCACCACAGCAAAACCACGCCCATGCTCTCCAGCACGAGCCGCTTCAATAGCCGCATTTAGTGCTAGTAGGTTTGTTTGCTCTGCTATATCTTTTATCGTTTGAACAACAGATACTATCTCATCTGATTGAACATTTAAAGAATGCACAAGCTCGCTACTTTCACTCATAATTTCTGCTATCTCTTCAACATTTTTCACGCTTTTTGCTATAACTTTACTACCTTCATCTGTGCTTTCATCATTTTTACGAGCTAGGTCGCTTATTAGTTTGTTCTTATTTAAATCTCTATTAACTTGCAAACTTACATCACTTGCAAATTTGATTATCTTATAAACCCTACCGTCTTGGTTATAAACAGGGTTATAACTAGCTTCTAAATAAACAGGAGATTTATTTTTATCATATCTTATAAATTGACCTGATTGAAAAATACCACTTCTTAAATCTTCCCAAAACTTCTTGTAAGCACTGCTATTTACATAATCTTCATCACAAAAGATAAAATGGTGTTTGCCTACAATTTCGTTTTTCTTGTATTTCATTACCTTTAAAAAATTCTCATTAGCGTCAAGTATTTCTCCATCTATGTTAAATTCAATCAAAGCCATTGATTTACTAGCCGCATTGATTGTATTTTTAAGGTCTAAAAGCTCATTTTCATGCTTGGTTACATCTGCTGCAAATTTTATAACCTTATAAACTTCTTTTTTCTCATTTGTTATAGGAAGATAACTTGCTTCTAGATAAACCGCATTTTTATCTTTTGTATATCTTTTAAAAAGTCCAGAATGAGGAATGTTTTTTCCTAACTCTTGCCAAAACAAGTTGTATTCACTAGAGTTTATATATTTGCTATCACAAAAAATCTTATGATGTTTGCCTTTAATCTCATTTAAAGTATATTTTGTAGCTTTTAAGAAATTATCATTTGCAGTGATAATGTTTCCTTTTACATCAAATTCAATGATAGCCATATCGCCATAAATTGCATCTAGAATCGCCCTTTTATCATCTAGTTCTTTAAGTAGCGCATTGTCTACTTTTTCTTGTTTGCATTTAAAAAACATAAATACTCCCATTATATATATGTGATTTTTTCATAGCATTAAAAATGCCAAAATAAAATAAACAGTATTGTTTCATTTTTTCTCCTAAGTAGAATAAGGAGCGGCATTTTACATTGACCTAATTAACAAAATCTTAATCTAGTGGAAAATATAAAAAATTTTATTTATTTATAAAGTATGATTAATACAAGCTTTAGAAGTTTGATACATTGTGTTTATAGTTAAACAAACGAAATTTAATTAAATTTCGTTTGTTTGATAGCTAATTATAAAGGATTTACTCTTAAGCTTATTTCTTTAAGTGCGTATAAATAAGCTCTAGCAGTATCAAGCGATGTAAAAGAAGCAACAGAGCATTCACTAGCAAGACGGCGTATTTTAAACCCGTCGCTAAGGCTTGTTTTTTCGCCACTTGGTGTATTTATAACAAGTGTGATTTTGCCACCTAAAATCTCATCTAAAATATCATTTTCACTACTTCCGATTTTATTTACAACTCTAGCTTTTAAACCACCATTTTCAAAGTATTTGGCTGTATTAGAAGTAGCTATGATTTCATATCCTAAAGCATTGTATTCTTTAGCTATCTCTAGCGCTTCTTCTTTACTTTTATCATCAACGCTAAATAAAACTCCACCATACTCAAAAGTATCAACCCCACTTGCTAAAATACCTTTATAAAGTGCTTTATATGGGCTTATATCTGTTCCCATAACCTCGCCCGTGCTTTTCATCTCAGGCCCTAAAACGGTATCTACTAAAGCAAGTTTAGAAAATGAAAACACAGGAACTTTTACGCTATAAAATCCTTGCTTTTCTTCATATTTGCAAGATATGTTTTGTTCTTTTAAGCTTTTTCCTAAAATTACTTTTAAAGCTACATTTGCTAGATTTATATTCATTATCTTGCTTAAAAATGGTAGCGTTCTTGACGCTCTTGGATTTACTTCAAGAACATAAACTTCATTTTCAAAAAGCACATATTGTATGTTTAAAAGACCATTGATTTTAAGCGCTAAAGCTAGTCTTTTTGTATAGTCTATGATTTTGTTTTTTATATCTTCATTTATGCTTATTGGTGGATATATAGCTATACTATCTCCACTATGAACTCCCGCTCTTTCAATATGTTCTAAAATTCCAGGTATATAAACATCACTTCCATCACAAACAGCGTCAATTTCTAGCTCTTTTCCACATAAATACTTATCTACTAAAATAGGCTTATCTTCACTTATGCTAGTTGCTTCTTGCATATATTTTATAAGTTCTTCATCATTATAAACTACTTGCATAGCTCTACCACCTAGCACAAAAGACGGACGAACAAGCACAGGATAACCTATATCTTTTGCATTTTGCAGTGCTTCATCTACGCTTATTGCTGTCTTTCCTTTTGGTTGGTTTATATCAAGCTCTCTTAGTAATGCTTCAAACTGCTTTCTATCTTCTGCTAAATTGATACTATCAAGACTAGTTCCTAGTATTTTTATACCGTTTTCAACCAAAGTTTGAGCTAGGTTTATAGCTGTTTGTCCGCCAAAGCTAACAACGACGCCAATTGGATTTTCATAGCGGATTATTTCAAGCACTTCTTCGCTACCAAGCGGCTCAAAATAAAGCTTATCTGCTACTTGATAATCTGTTGAAAGAGTTTCTGGATTGTTATTTATAATAATAGCTTCATATCCAAGCTCTTTTATCGCCCAAATCGCATGAACGCTAGAGTAATCAAACTCAATGCCCTGTCCTATGCGTATTGGACCACTTCCTAAGACTACTATTTTGCCTTTTTTGTCTGTAT
>CAZYDK010000071.1:3231-7296 GCA_964646025.1 uncultured Campylobacteraceae bacterium
CCTATGCGTATTGGACCACTTCCTAAGACTACTATTTTGCCTTTTTTGTCTGTATCTTTAGCTATACTTGGTTTATCAAGATATGTTGAATAAAAGCATGAAATTTCGTTTGTATAGTCTTTTGGTTGTGAGATTTTATAAGAAGGAAAAATACCATTTTCCCATCTTATTTGTCTAATTTGTGCTTGAGTTTTGTTTGTTCTATGAGCGATAATTCTATCGCTTAAGCCGATTTGTTTTGCTTTTTTGATTAGCTCTACATTGTCTTTATCTGCTTTTAGTTCATGCTCTGTGTCTATAATTTGTTTAAATACATTTAAAAAAAGCTTGTTTATCTTTGTAAGCTCGTGCATTTCATCTACGCTAACATTACGCCTTAATGCTTCACCTATAAAAAACACTCTTTCATCTGAGGCTTTTTTAAGGTTTTGTTTTATAGTGTCAAGGTCGTATTTATCGCCATCTTTAAGCCCTAAGTGACAAATTCCATACTCTAAAGATTTAATCGCTTTTAAAATACTTTCACTTAAAGTTTTTCCAAGCCCCATAACTTCGCCCGTTGCTTTCATTTGCGTGCCTAGATAGCGATTTGCATCTTTAAACTTATCAAAAGCAAATCTAGGAGCTTTTGTAACTATGTAGCCTAAATTTGGTTTATAGTCTATGTATTTTTTACCGCTTGGCTCATTGTCTATCTCATCAAGTGTAAGTCCTACGGCTATTTTTGCGGCTATTTTTGCTATCGGAAAAGATGTTGCTTTAGAAGCTAAGGCACTTGACCTTGATACACGAGGATTTACTTCTATGATGTAATACTCATCAGTATCTGGGTGATGTGCGATTTGAACGTTACAACCACCTTCTATTTTTAAAGCTTTTATAAGCTTTAAAGCTACATTTTTCATTCTTTCATCTTGTTCTTTGCTTAGGGTTTGAGTAGGTGCTACAACCAAACTATCGCCTGTATGAATACCTACTGGGTCAATGTTTTCCATATCACATATAAGGATTGCTTGGTCTTTACTATCACGCATAACTTCATACTCTAATTCTTTAAAACCTGCTATTGATTTTTCTATAAGGCATTGTTTTGTTGGAGAGTAAATAAGCCCTTCTTTTGTGATTTTTTTAAGCTCAGCTTCATTTTCGCATATACCACCGCCTGTTCCACCCATAGTAAATGCAGGGCGAACAACCACAGGATATCCACACTCTTTTGCAAAACCTACAGCACTTTCTACGCTATTTGCTATGATACTTGGTGGAACTGGCTCGTTTAGCTCATACATCAAAGCACGGAAAAGCTCTCTATCTTCTGCTTTATTTATAGTATCTAGACTTGAGCCTAAGATTTTTACATTGTATTTATCTAAAACCCCTGCTTTATGTAGCTTAACAGCTAAATTTAGTGCAACCTGACCACCTAAAGTTGGAAGCAGTGCGTCTGGGCGTGTTTTTTGTATGATTTTGGTTACAAACTCTAGCGTAAGTGGTTCTATATAAATCTCATCTGCTATATTTTTATCTGTCATTATAGTAGCTGGGTTAGAGTTAATTAGTATTACTTTATAACCTTCTTCTTTAAGCGATAAACAAGCTTGAGTTCCCGCATAATCAAACTCCGCTGCTTGACCTATGATGATTGGACCACTACCAATAACTAAAATGCTTTTAATATCCGTTCTTTTTGCCATTTTTTCTCCTTAGTTTTGATATACAATTTCGCCATTTACTAGCGTTAAAATCACTTGTGAGCTTAGTTTTTCGCCTAAATATGGTGTATTTTTGCCACCACTTACGATGTCTTTTTCATCTAAAACCCACTCTTTTTCTAAATCTATACAAACAATGTCTGCATTAAAGCCCTCTTTTAACTCCCCACAATCACTAAGATTAAAAATTCTTTTTGGATTTGTGCTAAAAGCATCTAGGATTGTTTCTAGCTTTACAAGGTTTGTTTTAACTAACTTTGTATAAAGCAAACTAAATGCAAACTCACTACCTATTATCCCAAAATATGATTTTTCAAAAGGCCCTTCTTTTTCTTCTTTGCTGTGCGGAGCGTGGTCTGTTGCGATAACTTCTATTATCCCACTATTTAAAGCATTTATAAGATACTCTTTATCATATCTACTTCTAAGCGGTGGGTTCATTTTCCATTTGCCATCATTTTGCTTGATATCTTCATCACAGCTTACTAGATGATGTGGAGTTACCTCACAGCTTATCTTAACGCCTAGTTTTTTACCAAACTCAACCATAGCCACGCTTTGCCATGCACTGATATGACATACATGATATTTTGCTCCAACTTCTTGAGCTAGTAACATATCCCTTGCTACTTGAACGCTCTCACTTGAGCTACAAATGCCTTTTATGCCTAATTTTTTTGAAATCTCTCCACCATGCATATGACCGCCATTTACTAAACTTTCATCTTCACAATGTGCGATGATATGTTTATCAAGCTCTTTTGCTTGTATCATAGCTTCTTTCATCATCTGTGCATTTGCAACGCCTCTACCATCATCACTAAAAGCAAAAACATCTTTAGCTAAGCTTTTTAAATCCGCTAAACTTTCCCCCTTTTCTCCCATAGTAATCGCCCCGTAAGGAATGGCTTTTATAACGCTATTTTTAAGTAAATCTAATTCTATTTGTAAGTTTTCTTTACTATCTGGCACTGGCTTTAGATTTGGCATTTGCATAGCTGTTGTTATACCACCTTTTGCACAAGCTATGCTTGCTGAACGGATAGTTTCTTTATGAGAATATCCAGGCTCTCTCCAATGCTGATGAATATCTATAAACCCTGCACTAACTAAAGCACCTTTTAAATCAATGATATTTTCATCATTTAAATCATTAGCTATTTTTTCTATCTTGCCATTTTTTATCAAAATATCTGTTTTTATAAACTCACCATTTATATAAGCATTACAATTTTTAAGCAACATCTACTCTCCTTTAAAAACATAATCAAGCACAGCCATTCTAGCATATACGCCATTTTTCATTTGGGTAAAAATGCGAGATTTTGGGCTTTCAACCAAATGGCTTTCTATCTCAACACCACGATTTACAGGAGCTGGGTGCATTATGATTGAATTTTGCTTAAGTTTTTCATATCTAGCTTGATTTAAAGAATATAAGCTTATATATTCACTAAGACTTAAACCCTCATCGCCATGTCTTTCATGCTGAATACGAAGCAACATACAAACATCAACATCTTCTATACAATCATCAAAATTAATATAATCCCCCAAAGCCTTATCTTGATAGATGCTTGGTGCTACTAGCGATACTTTTGCTCCTAATTTTTCAAGCGCTATTTTATTTGATTTTGCAACTCTTGAGCTTGAAATATCGCCAACTATAGCAACTTTTAAGCCATCAAAATATCCAAAATGTTCTTTAATGGTAAGTAGGTCAAGTAGACACTGGCTAGGATGTTCGCCACTTCCATCTCCTGCATTTATCACTGGAATTTGCAAGTCTTTTAATTCATCATAAAAAGCATTTTTAAAATGCCTTACAACAAGAGCATTTACACCTATACTTTGCATAGTTTTGCAAGTATCTTCTAGGCTTTCGCCTTTATTGGTGCTAGAAGTTTGTGGGTTAAAACCTATTGTCCTAAAACCTAACCTAAGCTCTGCCATTTCAAAGCTTGTTCTAGTTCTAGTAGAATCTTCAAAGAAAAGATTTACAATGATTTTATTGTTATATGTATTATAAAAAAGATTTTCTTGTTTGAAAATCAACGCCTTTTGTATAAGATTTTCTATAGCGATTTTATCAAAATCGGCAATGCGTAAAAAGTTCTTCATGTTAAACCTCCCACGAGCCTACGGCGTAACCGCTAAAAAAATGTGAGATAAAATAAGATTTGGGGGATAAAAATGTAGGTCAAAACAAAATCTATGAATTATATGTATTTTTAATAAAATTACACTTAATTTTTTAAAAATAATGATTTTTATAATGTTTTATCTATGATATTTTTATTTTTTATACAAATTTCGTTTGTTTAGAATCTAAATAACCAAACAAACGAAATTT
>CAZYDK010000072.1:0-7191 GCA_964646025.1 uncultured Campylobacteraceae bacterium
TTTTTAAAAATACTTTTGCTTAAAGCTAAATTTCGTTTGTTGATAATACAATCCACCAAGCAAACTAGACTAGAAAGTTTAGTTATAGGCAACTGTGTCGCCTTAGAACGCCTTTTAAAAGTAAAGTTTTTATGGATAAATTTTACTAAATACTTTTTGTGAATAAATTTCGTTTGTTTGACTTAGGTTTTATTAAATTGAAAAACCACACTCAAACCAATTAAGCAAACGAGATTTATAGCCAAATCTAAGCAAAACCAACTTGAAAACCTTTCCAAAAATAATCAAACAAGGCTTAACTTTAACAAAATCAACCACCCCAACAAACACCAAATGGGGTGGTATCGCCACCCCCCCCCACATTATCGTTCTAGTCTAGCTAAACTTTGTGAAGTTTGCTAAAGCTCAAACAAACGAAATTTAGGATAAATTTTCCGTTTAAACCAACTAGACTAGAGCGTTAAGATGTGGGTATCTGCGTCGCCTTAAAAAAACGCTTTTTAAAACTAAATTGCGTTTATTTGACCTAAATTTGCATTGCATTTGTATCATAAAACCAAACAAGCACAATGTATACAAAATAAAAAAAGCCAAGTTTTAAACCATTGATAAAAGTAGTTTTAGTTAAAACTTAAAACCACTAGAAGCATAAAACTAAGACTGAAAACATCATCAAAAAATATAAAGCCAAATGTAGTTAGAAGTAGCCAAAAAACCTACAATAATGGGTAGTGCCGCCACTCCCAATCATTTAGCTTTCCAGTCTAATTAGTTTTAACAAACAAGCTCTAAATTTCGTTTGTTTGGTTTTATTGTTATTGTTTATAGTTTTTCTTTTGTTTATGCTTTGCTTTTTAGGGGTAGGGGCGAGATTTAAACTCTGAAGTTCACCCCACCCCTTTTTCCTAAAACCCATAACCCCACTCTAACACGCTAGGGGTAAAACTTGCTAAAAAACCATAATCTTTTTATTCGCTTCGCTCATTTTAAATAAACTTACTACACTCTAAAAAGCTAAGTGGTTTTTCTATACGCAAACCTTACAACTGATTTTGCTAACGCAAAATCTTTTTATAAGCTTTTTCCTGTCTACCAAGTCTTACATAAACAAACGAAATTTATAAACTAAAAAACCAAAGTCAGACAAAACAAACTCCGTTTAAACCAACCAGACTAGATGGTTGAGATTGCAAGAAGACTGCGTCGCATTAAGGCGCTTTTTGGGGTTAAATGCCACTAAACACTTTTGAAGCTAAATCTATTAAGTGTTTTTCGTGGGTAAATTTTGTTTGTTTGTATTTAAGTTTTGCTGATTTGATAGAAAAAACTTCACTTAAACCAACTAAACAAACGAAATTTACAAAACAACAAACACAAAACGGATAACACAGCCACCCCCCCCATTAAAACTCTTAGATGTTTATATGTTTTGGTCTATTCTAGCTTGAAGTGCTTCATGAACAAGCACTCTAGCCACAGCTCTTTCTTCTTTTACCATAGTTAGGTTTTGCAAATCAGAAAACAATGACTTCTCATCTCCACTAACTCTAATTATAGTTTTTATATCAGAACCATAACTTGCAATTTTTTGGCAAATTAGCTCCAATTTTTGCTCATTTGATACTGTTATGATAACAGCTGCACAAGTTTTAATACTAGCTAAATCAAAAGTATAATCTTGACTAGCATTACCTAAAAAAACATTCTCCGCCCTACTTTGTCCAAGTTCAACAAGGTTTAAATCGCTTTCTAAAACAATATATGGAACACCAGCATTTTTAAGCTTAAACACAACTTCTTGACCAAGTCTTCCATACCCAAAAATAACAAAATGATTTTTAAGACCTTCAATTTTTACCCTAGGTCCACTCTCTTCTATGCTATCAACACTTTCTACGATATTTGCTAGATTTTTAATATTATTTAGTATAAATGGTGCTGCTATCATAGATAGTATCGTAGTTACGCTAAACACTTGTGCAGCGTCTGGTTCTATCATCTTTTTTGCCATTAAAAGGCTAAAAATAGCTAGTGCAAATTCACCTATCTGACATATACTAAAAGCTGTTTTTAAGGCTATACGCTTTGATGAGCTAAGTAAAATTATGGCAAAAATTATGATTATTTTTACAATCATAACAGCTACAAAAAGCCCAAAAATCACATACCATTTATCCAAAACCAAGCTAATATCAATTTGCATACCAACAGATATGAAAAACAAACCAAGAAGCAAATCTCTAAAAGGTATCAAGTCTGCTTCAATTTGATGTTTATACTCAGTTTCTGCTATCATCATACCAGCTATAAAAGCACCAAGAGAATATGAAAATCCAAAAAAGTTTGCCAAAAAACTAGCACCTATAACTGTAAATAAAACAGTTGATATAAATATCTCTTGAGAACCTGTTTTTACAACACTATATAAAAATCTATTAAAAAGATACTTGCCTATAAAAAACAAAAGCGATAAAAGCACAACAGCTGAAATACCTGTTTTTAAAAGCAAACCCGTAATGCTTGAATTTTTTTCAGAAAATATATCTATCATCAAAAGCAAAGGTATAACAGCTATATCTTGAAATAAAAGTATCCCAAGAGCCTTTCTACCATAGCTTTCATTTATATCTCCGCTATCATTTAAAAGCTTAAGAACAATAGCTGTTGATGAAAGTGCCAAAGCGCAACCAACTATAATAGATGCTTCTTGTGTTAGGTTAAACATATAAAAAACAAGCACTGCAAACACAAAACCACTAACACCAACTTGAGTAGCACCATTTAAAAACACTTCATTTTTCATCTTTAAAAGGTGCTTTATAGAAAACTCAAGTCCTATAGTAAACATCAAAAACACAACACCAAATTCAGCTATCTTATCAACACTTTCAGAGTGTGATAAATCAAGCGTATATTTAATAATAAGCCCTGTAAATATATAGCCTATGATTGTTGGAATTTGAAATTTTTTTAAAAATACATTTAAAACTATGGCAAAAGCTGCGGCTATTAAAAAAATTTCTAAAAAATCATTCACTTTCTAGCCCTTATCATAAAAAACCATATCAAAATTGTTTTTTCTTTTTACAATTTGATTTGGCTTATCTTGTTTTTTGCTAAGCTCAACTTGAAGCTCTTGTATCATAACACGAGCTTCTTCAAGTTGTTCTTGCATTCTAAGTATCACATCAACACCTGCAAGATTTACACCCATATCACGAGTAAGATGCATTATAGTTTTTATTCTATCTATGTCTTTTTGAGAATACATTCTTACTTTTCCACCGGTTCTATTTGGCTCTATAAACCCTTCTTTTTCATACTGCCTTAAAGTCTGAGGATGTATGCTTAAAATCTTAGCCACAATTGAAATTAGATAAACAGGTTCATCATAACGCATCATAGCCTCCTTATAGATATTTTTCTAACGCAGATTGTAGCTCTTTATCAAGCTTTGTAAAATCTGGTACATTAATTCTAAGCCTTAAATAAAGCTCACCTAATTCTTTTGTTGTTTTATTTTTAACGCCTTGATTTTTAAGTCTGATAATTCTTTTGTTTTGGATATTTGCTGGTATTGTTACTGTCTTTTTCTCATAAGGCGTATCAACTTCTATTTTTCCACCAAAAAAAGCGGTTTTTAAATCTATATCAACATCTTTATATAAATCATCTCCCACTCTTTCATACTCATCGCTTGGCAAAACCTTAACACTTAATAATATATCACCAACTTTTCCCGTATAGCTTTTTTTACCCTTGCCTTTTAGTCTTATTTTTTCTCCATCTTTTAAACCAGCCGGAAAATTAACAGGATAGTTTTGATTGTTGATAACTATATCTTTTTTACCACCTTTAATCGCAAAATCAAAATCAATGGTAATGCTTGAATTTATATCCAAATCCTCATCTTCAAAACCGCTAAAACCACCGCTAAAACCACCACCAAAGTTAGCTTGTTTAAAATTCATACCGCCAAACAAATCATCAAAACTAAAACCACCCCTATTTTTCCCAAATCCACTAAACCCACTAAAACCACCATTAGAGCTAAAATCAGCTCTACCGTATCTATCGTAGTTTTTTCTCTTTTCTTCATCACTAAGAACTTCATAAGCTTCATTAATCTGCTTAAACTTAGCTTCCGCTTCTTTTGTTTTATTTATATCTGGATGATATTTTCTTGCTAAGGCTCTATATGCCTTTTTTATTTCGTTTTGTGTTGCAGTTTTTTCAACACCTAAAATACTATATAAATCACTATTCATATTGTTCCCCTAAAATTATTTTAGTGTTATTATATAATAAAAGTTTAGTCTATGTCAATCAACTTTGTTAATCTTTATATATATAATCCATATCTTGCAAAACTTCAAATAACTTTTCATCTACATTTGTATTTTCATCAATGTCAAATATGTATCTAACTGCTCTTATAATACAATCTGCGTCATTATGGGTAGATAGCTTCTTAAGTTTAACAGCAACACTATGTAAAAACGCTCTTTTAAATTGGTCAGCAAATTTATATGCTTCATCTTTATCGCTATTTTTTAAATAACCTTTTTTTATCGCTTTATCATACTCTATATTAAGACAACTATCCGCATCTTGATAGATTTTTTTAATAAGCGGATTACTAGATAAAATACCTAAAAAGTTATAAAATTCTCTAACGCTTTCATTTATCAAGCGATAAGCTATATTTGCTTGTTCTTCTCTAAGAGCTAAATTTTTTTTGACTATTTCTTCTAAATCATCTACGCTAAAAACCTTAATCATCATAGAATTAGTTAAATTAATATCTCTTGGTATTGCTATATCAAAAAAATATCTCTTAAAATCTCTATTTTCAATCATACTATCATCAATAATAGCATTAGATGATGAAGTTGCAGAAAAAATCAAAGAATGGGAATTGATTAAATCTTTTAAATTTTCTATACTAGAACTACTTGCCATAACACCCAAAGAATTTGCTAACTCATCTGCTTTTTGCTTCGTTCTACTAACAACTATAACCTTCACACCAGATGATATAAGGTGCTTACAAGCAAGCTCACTCATAAGACCAGCACCAACCACAACAGCACTTAAGCCGTTAAAATCAAGCAGCTCTTTAGCTTTTGCCACAGCAACAGAGCTAACAGATACTGGGTTTTTTGATATTGTTGTTTGGTTTCTTACGCTAGCAGCACATTTTAAAGCACTTTGAACTAATCTTACAAGATTAATATTTGCGTATTTTTCTTTAACGGAGTATTTTAGTGCGTCTTTTAATTGGCTTACTATTTGAGTTTCACCAACAACCAAACTATCTAAAGAACTAGCAACAGAAAACACATGATGAACACACCCTATATCTTCATAAACATCAGGTTTATCTTGTAAAATTTGAGCTTGTAGTTTTGTAACTATACAAATAGAATTGATGATATAATCACTAAGCCCTGATAGTGTCTTTGCATAACATAAAATCTCAACTCTATTACAGGTGCTAAGAACTAGGCATTCTAAGATATTTTCATTAGCGCAAACTAGCTTTTGGATTTGATATTTTTTAACTTCATCGCTTAGACTAATTTGCTCTCTTATCTCAATCGGAGTGTTTTTATGAGTAAAACTAAGGCAAAAATAATGCATTAAAAATTCCTAAAAATCATCTTTTCGATGATTTCTTCTAATCTTTTATTGTTTTGGTTTTTTATTTCATTCCACGCTGCATTGCCATATTTCATAGCTTCATCTTTAACCTTATCATAAATTCCAAACTCTAAAAATTTGGATTTTAACCAAGATATGTCATCACCACTTAAATCTTTACCAAAATATCCCAAAAGTCTTTGTTTATCATTATCATTTAACGCTTTATATAAAAATATATAAGGCATACTTGATTTACCCTCTTTAAAGTCTTGAAAAGCTGGTTTTCCAAGCTCATCTGAGCTTTTGCTAACATCTAGCAAATCATCAACTATTTGAAACGCTATGCCTAAATTTTTGCCATATGAAGCGTATTTTTGACTATCTTTTTTAGCTAAAATAGCAGCTACTTCTGCACTTGCTTCAATCAAAACAGCGGTTTTTCTATAAACCATTTTAAGGTATTTATCCACATCATCATTAAAAGATGATGAAAGCTCCACATCTAAAAGCTCTCCACTACTTAAAACACTAACTGCATTAGATATGCTTTTTGCAATTTTTTTATCATATTCGCAAAGCTCATAAAATGCAGTTGAGTATAAAATATCTCCTAACATTATGGCATTTTTATCTCCAAAAATAGCATTTATACTAGCACTACCACGACGCATAGAAGCATTATCAATCACATCATCATGCAGTAATGACGCAAGATGTATACACTCAACGATAGCACAAAGTTTATAAACTAGTTCATCTTCACATATACTAAGCATTAGTTTTGAGCGTAATCTTTTACCTTGATTTATCTTATCATAGTAACTAAAAATACTCTCATGGTCTAATCTTTGCAAAAATTTTTGAATATAAAAATCTATTTTTTCCAAAATAAAGCCTTGTTTTAAATAAAAAAATTAAGATTAGATTATAATATCTTAAATATTAAAAGACTTTAATTTTAATATAAATTGTAACAACTTTTAATACATTTGTAGGTAAGCATGAGAATTTTACTAAGTATAATAATTTTAATAAATTTTTTAATAGCTGATGATTTTACACACAGAGCAAAATATAAGCTAAAAAAAGACCAAGCCGCATGGATTTTAATAAAGAAAAAAACAGAAAACAAGTGGCATAGATTTGACTTTTCTTGGACACTTTATAGCGATAGATTAAACATCATCTTACATACAAAATACCATAACTTTGTAAAACAATTAGTCTTAGCAACAGCAAGAAAAAGAGGACTTTTTAAACAAAAACTAATCCTTACTCCACACAGCCCATATGATGATGATTTGAGTGTGTTTTTAGAATTTGTAGATTTTAAAGCAAAAAACAACATACAAACCCAAACAACACAAGAAAAAGACTCATTAAACACGCAAATAAAACCACCATATGCCGTATTTAACGCACTAATCAAAGACAAAAATCAAATTTTAGATATAGAGTTTCACCCCAAAAAAGCAGTATTTTTTGAATAAATAAATAAAAATATTTTATCTTTTAGCTAAATTTCGCTGACTTGGATAGTTTTTT
>CAZYDK010000073.1:0-7103 GCA_964646025.1 uncultured Campylobacteraceae bacterium
AAACCACTTCAAACAAACGAAATTTATCTAACTATAAAGCTTTTGTTTTAGCTTTTAGCCATTGTGTCTCTTCATCATTTAAAAACTTACTAAGGCTATCAAAAACCTTTTGATGATAAGTATTTATCCATGATATTTCTTTATCATTAAGCATAGATTTATCTATAAGTTCAAGCTCAAAAGGATATAAAGTAACGCTTTCAAACTCCAAAAACTCTCCATAAATACTACTTAATTTATGCTTTGATACGCAAAGGTTTTCAAGTCTTATGCCGTATTTACCTGTATGATAAAGACCAGGCTCAATAGATGTTAGCATACCTTTTTTTACAGCTGTTTTTGGCAAAATAGGTGCTAGATATGAAAGTACTTGCGGACCTTCATGAACATTTAAAAAGTATCCAACCCCATGCCCTGTGCCATGTATATAATCAAGCCCATTTTCCCATAAAACACTTCTAGCCATAACATCAAGTAGTGGCATCATCACACCTTCTTTATGAACTAAAGTTGCTATAGCGATGTGGGATTTTAAAACTAGCGTGTAGTCTTTTTTAAACTCATCACTAGCCACCCCAGTTGAAATCACTCTTGTTATGTCTGTTGTTCCGTTTTGGTATTGTGCTCCACTATCTATAAGTAAGATACCATTTTTTTCTATCTTTTTTGAGCCTTTAGCTTTTGCTCTGTAGTGAGGCAAGGCTGCGTTTTCGTTAAATCCTGCTATCGTTGAGAATGAATTGCAAATATAATTTTCATTTTTAGCTCTATAGCTTGTAACAAGTGCATCTATATCATACTCGTAAAGCTCATCATTTTTTGCTAATTTTTGCTCCAAATCCATAAAAAACTTAACCAAAGCCACGCCATCAACAATATGTGCTTGTTTGATGTTTTGTATCTCAGCGTCTGTTTTTTGAGATTTTAAAAATGTGCTTATGTTTATAGAGTTTACTTTTTCTACTTTTATAGTATTTGCTAGTTTTGTGCTAGTTTTATCAAAATCAATCAAAACTTTTTCATCTAAAGTTTTTACATATGCAAAAATATCTTCATAGTTTTTGATGATAATGCTTTGAGATTTTAGGTAGCTTCTAACATCATCGTTTAGTTTTTTATCATCTATAAAAAGTATGCATTCATCAAGGCTTATCGCCATATAAGATAAAAACACAGGATTACACTCTATATCATTACCTCTAAGGTTTGTAAGATAGGCTATATCATCTAGGCTTGATATGATGTGGTATTTTATGGATTTTTCTTTCATTTTATCTTGTATGAGTTTGATTTTATCTTTTGCACAAAGTGTTATAAACTCATCTTTTTGGATATAAACTTCTTCGCAAACTAGCTCACCCCTATCATACACTAAACCTATCAAATCCTCACACACCACATCAAAATCTTGTTTTAAAAGCTCGTATCCGCTATACATATAAACATTATCATCTATGACGATTTTTTTGCCTTTATGGTGAGTTTTTAAGTATCCTAAAAAGTCAGCCCCTTCATTTAGCTTTATACCGCTTCCATCAAGCTCTGCTTTTGCTTGTAAAAAATATCTTCCATCGGTAAATAAAATAGCTTCATCTTGCCCTACAACAAGTGTTCCAGCAGAGCCATAAAAACCACTTATATTGGCTCTAGCTTTATAAAAATTAGGCAAATATTCATTTGCATGTGGGTCTGAACTTGCGACTATATAAAAATCATATTGTTTTGTTTTAAGTATTTCTTGTAGTTTTTCTACTCTTTGTTTGTAAATACTCATAATCACTCCTTATTATCTTTTAAAAGCTCTAAAATCCATTTTCTAAATATCATTATAAGAACAGCTACTATAACTAACGCTAGCCCAAATTTCATAAACATATATGGAAGTTGTGTTACATTTTCTGGTTTTACTTTTGCACCTGTAAGACCTGCGATAACATTGCCAAGTGATACAGACACAAACCAAAGTCCCATAACAGATGATGAGATTTTAGCAGGTGCGATTTGACTCATGATAGAAAGTCCAACAGGGCTTAAGCAAAGCTCACCGATTGTAAGTAACCAAAAACAAGCAACTATATACATAGGTGATACGTTTGAGTTAGTCGCCATCACAACTTTAGCAGCTAGATACATAACAAAAAACGCTAAAGCGGCAAAAATAAGACCTAGTGAAAATTTTACAAAACTATCAATTTCTTTACCTTTTTTAGCAAACCAAATCCAAAAATAACTAATCACAGGAGCAAATACAACTATCGTAAATGGGTTTATTGATTGAAACCACTCAACAGGAAATTCATATCCAAAGATACTATGGTTTGTGTATTTTTGTGCGAAAAAGTTAAAAGATGTTGGCTTTTGTTCAAAACAAGACCAAAAAAATGCAGAAGCTATAAACAAAACAACAAAAACAAATAATTTTTTTCTATCTTGCTTGTCAAGTCCTGCAAAAGCATACAAATACATAAAGTATAAAATACTGATTATAATGATACCAGCAGCCATATTTTCAGCTATGAAAACAGGGTTTATTGTTATTATGTTAAACCATGATAAAACTATCACACAAGCTAAAGCAGCGATAAACACACCCATATAAATCATAGGCATACTTTTATCCCCATCAGGCTTGTCAAAACCACGCTCAAATTTATGAACTTTTGCGTATTTGTTAAACTGTGGCAATGTGTGAAAATAGTATAAAAGCATAGAAAATAGCATTCCAACCCCACTTATCGCAAAACCTAGATGATAGCCGTATTTTTCTTTTACAGCTCCGCAGATAAGTGGCGCTAAAAATGCTCCAATATTTATACCCATATAAAAAATCGTAAAACCGCTATCTCTTTTTGGGTCTTTTTTTGGATAAAGCATACCAACCATTAAGCTAACACAAGTTTTAAAAAGACCTGTTCCTATCACTATAAATATAAGACCTAAAAAAAATGCTTTATGCCCTAAATAATAAGACCCAGCAAGTAAAAAGTTACCAACAGCTATGATGACAGCACCTATTGAAGTAGCTAGTTTTTGTCCAAAAACTTTATCAGCTAGATATCCACCAGGAAGCGCTGCAAGATATAAGCTTCCAGCAAATAGAGCATAGATACTACTTGCTTCTTCTTGAGTAAATCCAAATCCGCCGTCATTTACAGCAAGAACCATAAACAAAACAAGCATAGGGCGAATTCCATAAAAAGAAAATCTTTCCCAAAGCTCAACAAAAGAAAGGCTCAAAAGTGGTTTTGGGTGTCCCATAAAACCTTGATGAGATGTATTGTTTTTGCTTACATTATCCATATAATCTCCTAAAGTAATAAAATTAACAAAAATTTATTGTATTAACTTAAGTTATTTTTACTTTAAAAAATTAAAAAATAATCCATTTTTTTACTAATTTGTTGTGTTTTTTTACAAAAAATCAATCTTTTGTGCGGTTTTGTAATGCTTTTGATAATGTTATGGTGTCTGTATCGCTAATTTTTACTCCGCTTGGAATTCCTTGAGCTATCTTTGTGATTTTTATGATATCTCCTAATTTTGTTTCAAGGAAAAAGTAAAAAGCGTCTGAGTTTATGCTAGGGTTAAACCCAAAGATGATTTCATCGCAATTAAGAGTATTTATCATTGTTTTAAGTTCGTTGATTTTTTCATCGCTAAGCAAATCAAAAACAAAATAATATCCATCATATCCACCACAACTTTCATAAAAAAATATATCTTTAGCATTTTCTACAAGGCAAATTTTTCTTGTTCTTTGTGTGTTGGAGCAAATCTCGCAAATCTCATCTTCGCTAACATTACCACATAATTTACAAGAAGATATATTGACTATGCAATCATTTAGGCTTGAAATTAGCTCTTTTGCTAAGATTTTATTTTCTAAGGCTAGATGATATGATAGTTTAAGAGCTGTTTTTTGTCCTACGTTTGGAAGTTTTGATATGGTTTTGAAAAGTTGTTTGAAATATTTATTATGCATTTTATTCTTTCTATAAATTATATTATGTGGGTATTTTAATCAATTTTTACAACTTTTTAGCTAAAATCAAAGCTTTTAAAAAAATTATTGGAGTTTAATTTGGATTATTATGAGATTTTAGGGGTTAGTAAAACCGCAGATAAAGATAGTATAAAAAAAGCGTATAGAAAACTAGCTATGCAATATCATCCAGATAGAAACCAAGGCGATAAAGAAGCAGAAGAAAAGTTTAAACAAGTAAATGAAGCTTATGAAGTTTTAAGCGATGATGAAAAAAGAGCTAGATACGATAGATTTGGCAAAGATGGGGTAAATGGTGGATTTGGTGGTTTTGGTGGGGGCGGATTTGGCGGATTTGAAGATATATTTTCTGATATTTTTGGGGGCGGATTTGGCGGTTTTGGTGGCGGTAGCAGACAAAGACGCAAACAGCAAAAATATGACCACGATATAGCTACTGAAGTTAGCATTGATTTTAAAGAAGCTGTTTTTGGTTGCAAAAAGACCATCAAGTTTAAATATAACGCTACTTGTTCGCATTGTGAGGGAACTGGCTCAAAAGATAAAGAAAAAACTACTTGTAGCGATTGTGGTGGTAGGGGTCAAGTAAGAATGAGTGCTGGAATTATGAGTATAGTTCAAACTTGTCCTACTTGTAATGGTAGTGGTGAAATGGTTAAAAACAAATGTGTTCATTGTCACGGTAAAGGTTATGAGCAAAAAAGCGAGACAAAAGAAATAAACATACCAGAAGGCGTTGATGATGGAATGACACTTAAAGTCGCTGGTTATGGTAGTGAGATAGATGGGGTTAGGGGTGATGCTTACGTGGAAGTTAGGGTTAAATCTCACAAAGAGTTTAGACGCAAGGGAGATGATTTATATATAGAAGTGCCTGTGTTTTTTACTCAAGCTGCACTTGGTCAAAGTATAAAAGTGCCTACAATTAGAGGTTTTGCAGATGTAGAGCTTCCTGTAGGAAGTAAAGATGGGGACCATTTTGTTTTAGAAAATGAAGGAGTTAAAAATATAAGAACTGGAAAAATCGGAAGACAAATAGTTGTCATAGATATAAAATTCCCTAAAAAACTAAATGATGAGCAAAAAGAACTACTTGGAAAACTTAGTGCTAGTTTTGGTCTAGAAGAAGGAACTAAGCACGAGCAAAAAGGTGTTTTTGATACACTTAAAAAGTGGTTTAAAGGCTGAGCTTGTATAAATTTCGTTTGTTTGATGCTAAACAAACGAAATTTGCATTTAACATAAATTTATTTTTAAAACAAATTTATCCAAAGATTAAAAATAGACATTTTTTATATTTTTTGTTGCTTGTTTGTTGTTGTGGGGTGGTTTTTGGCTTTAATGTTTGGTTAAAATACGAAGAGTTTAAAAGCTTTCGTTTTACACCTTTTTTTGAGGGTAAAATCACAAAATCATTTTCTAAAACAAACAAGCATGGCAAAGAGTATTATGTTTTGCATTTAGATGTAAAAAATTTCACTCTTTATACTACTTTAAAAACTTTGCCTAAAACAAATCACTTAAGATTTAAAATCGTAAAAAATAAAATCACTTTTAAAGATTTTTTAAAAGCTAGATTTTACGCTCCTATATATCAGGTTAGTGAGCTTGAAAATTATGATTATAACGGGGTTTGGGAGTATATTTTATCTCAACACCAAAACCAAAAAATGAAAGATTTTTATGGAGCGTTATTTTTTGCAAAGCCTATTTCAAATGAGCTAAGAAATGATATAAATCATTACGCTATAGCACATCTTTTGGCTATATCTGGATATCATTTGGGGCTTATTTATGGGATTTTATTTTTTAGTTTTAAGTTTATATATAGGTATTTTCAGCAACGATTTTTTCCTTATAGATGTATTGAGTTTGACCTTGGGATTTTGATTTTTACGATTATTGGGATTTATTTTGTAAGTATAGGTTTTGTGCCTAGCTTTTTACGCTCTTTTGTTATGGCGATTTTGGGTTTTTATCTTGTGTGTAAAGGGATAAAAATTGTCAATTTTATGCATTTGTTTTTAGCGTTTTTAATATGCGTTAGTTTGTTTCCTTCTTTGGTTTTTAATGTTGGTTTTTTCTTTTCTTGTATGGGTGTTTTTTATATATTTTTATATGCTAGGCATTTTTTTAAGAAAAGTTTTTTAAGTGCTATTGGGTTTGAGATTTGGACTTTTTTTGCTATGGTTTTGCCTGTTTTGTATTTTTTCCCGCTTTTTTCTATGCAACAGCTTTTGGGTATAGTTATCACGCCAATTTTTGTTGTTTTTTATCCACTAAGTGCTATTTTGCATATATTTGGTGGGGGTGGATTGTTTGATAGTTTGCTTTTAGCGTTTTTGGATTTTAAGCTTTTAAGTAAAGATGTTTTTATACCACAGTGGATTTTTTTAACATATATTGTTTTAAGTTTTGTGTCAATTTTCAATAAATATTTAGCTATTGTTTTGGTTGGTTCTAATATTTTTATTTTTATATGGTTTTTTATAAAAAACTATGTTCTTTTAAGCTAAAACTTATTTATAAAAAGTAAAATTGTGGTTTTACTTTTGGACAGATGGGTGAGCGGCTGAAACCACACCCCTGCTAAGGGTGCAGCTCTTAATCGGGGCTCGAGGGTTCAAATCCCTCTCTGTCCGCCACTACTTAAACTACAAAATCTCAATGTGATTATAATTTTTTAAAATTCCTATAAAATCAACTTTTAAAGCTTATTTTTATTTGTTTTGTTTTGTCCTACTTTATTATTTTTACCTTTTTTATGCCTAAAATGTTATTTGGTGTAAAAATAGGTAGTTTGATAGATATTTTGATTGTTACAAATTTCGTTTGTTTTGTAACTAGAATAATTTGAAGCTTTAATAAAAATACTTACAATTAAACTTCATTTTTATATTGCTAAGCTTTAATTAAAATTATGTAATTTTTTACAATTTAATTAGATATAGGTTTTAAAATTAAACATATAAAACAAGATAATGTTTTTATATTGGTTTAGAGGTTTTGCAAATTTCGTTTGTTTTGATGTATTAGCTTTTGCTTAAACAAACGAAATTTGGTTGTTTGTATTAAAATTATGTGTTTTGATTGTGTTTTG
>CAZYDK010000074.1:0-6930 GCA_964646025.1 uncultured Campylobacteraceae bacterium
ACGAAATTTGGATTAGATTTATAAATTTCGTTTGTTTTGTTTTACTTTAGTTAAAAATGTTAAAATGCTAAAAACTTAAATAAAAGGTAATTTATGCAAGAATTAATCATAGTAAGTAGAACAAGCAAACTAGCGATGTGGCAAAGCGAGTATATAAAAGCAAGGCTAGAAAACAAACACAAAATTAAAACTTCAATCATATCTTTAAACACAAAAGGGGATTTGATACTAGATAAAGCACTATCTAAAATAGGCGGAAAAGGGCTTTTTACAAAAGAGCTTGAAGAAAAGCTTTTAAACAAAGAAGCTCATCTTGCGGTGCATAGCTTAAAAGATGTTCCGGCGTATTTTGAAAACGGGCTTATGCTTGTTGCAACTTGCAAAAGAGAAAACCCAAATGACGCTTTTTTAAGCGAGAATTATGAAAGTTTAGAAGAGCTTCCAAAAGGTGCTATTGTTGGCACTACATCACTACGCCGTAAGCTTCAGTTAAAATTAATTAGACCTGATTTGGTGATAAAAGATTTGCGTGGGAATGTAAATACTAGACTTGATAAGCTCAAAAAAGGCGAATATGACGCTATCATACTAGCAATGGCTGGGATAGTTAGGCTTGATTTGTTTAAAGAAGTAAAATACATAAAAGAGCTAAGCACGGATATCATGATACCAGCGGCGGGGCAAGGCATACTTGGGATTGAGTGTAAGATAGATGAACAAATCTCGTCTTTGCTAGGGTTTTTAAACGATGAAAAAGCGATGATGGAAAGCACGATTGAGCGTGATTTTACAAGAGTGATAAATGCAGGGTGTGGAGCACCGATAGGAATACACGCTAAAGTGGGGGATAAAAAGATAGAAATAAATGCTATTTTGGGGCTAATAGACGGCTCAAAAGTGATAAAAAAACAAACTCTGGTTGATATAAACGAGTATAAAACAGCGGGTATAAATCTAGCAGAAGAGTTTATAAAGCTTGGAGCAAAAGAAATACTAGAAGAAAATGAGAAACTAATATGAGAGATTTTATAAAAAAATGCGAGCAAAAAGGTTTTTTAAAAGTTATAAATGATGAGGTGGATACAGAGCTAGAGTTAGGTCATATAGCGTATGTTGAAGCTAAAAAAGCTGATAGTAAAGTGCTACTTTTTAATAATGTTGTTTGTAAAAATAAGGGCGTAAAGTATGAATATCCTGTGATAATGAATGTTTTTGCAAACAAAGAAGTTCTTGAAATGGTTTTAGGGCGTAGTGCTGATAGTATAGCAGATGAGATAAGCTCACTACTTCATACTCATATACCAAGCGGTTTTGTTGATAAGATAAATCTTTTTTCAAAGCTTTTTTCTTTAAAAAATATAGCTCCAAAAAGAAAAATAGATAAAAATGCAAATTGTTTTTATAAGCAAATAAGCCTAAAAGATATACCTATTTTAAAGACTTGGAGTGATGATGGTGGGGATTTTATAACTATGGGGCAGGTTTATACGCAAAGTCTAGATGGTAAGCAAAACAATCTTGGAATGTATAGACTTCAAGTGCATGATTATGAAAAAGGGATTTTGGGTATGCATTTTCAATTACATAAAGACTCAAATCATTTTTTCCATGAGTATAAAAAAGCAGGTAAAAAAATGCCGGTAGCAATCGCCATAGGAGATGACCCGCTTCATATACTTTGTGCTCAAGCACCGCTTCCAAAAGGGATTTTTGAGCTTATGCTTTTTGGGTTTATCAAAAAAAGTGGAGCAAAGCTAGTAAAATGTCAAGTCAGCGAAATTTATGTTCCAAGTAATAGTGATTTTGTTATAGAAGGTTTTATAGATACAGATGAGTTTATGATAGAAGGTCCTTTTGGTGACCACACAGGCTTTTATACAAAAGCACTTGAATATCCTGTGATGAATGTTGTAAAAGTTTGGGCTAAAAAAGACGCTATTTATAATGCTACCGTTGTAGGTAAGCCGCCGCTTGAAGATAAGTGGATGGGATATGCTACTGAGCGTATATTTTTACCACTGCTTCAAACTAGCGTTAGTGATTTGATTGATTATAAAATGCCAGAAAATGGTGTTTTTCACAACCTAATTTTGGCAAAAATTAATAATCTTTATCCAAATCACGCTACGCAGATAATGCATGCTTTTTTTGGGGTGGGGCAAATGAGCTTTGTAAAACATGCTATTTTTGTAGATAGTAATGCTCCAAAGCTTGATGATTATGAAAATCTAATTCCTTATATGCTTGATAGGTTTGATGTTAAAAAGATGTATTTTTGGGAAGGGATTATTGATGAGCTTGACCATGCTAGTGAGTATTGTTTTGGTTCAAAACTTGGAGTGGATTTGTGTGATGAGTATGGTTTTAGCCCAAGAGAAGAAGTTATAAAAGAACAAAGTGCCCAAAAAACAAAAATAAATGATGAGTTTTTGGAGGCATTAAAACAAGTAAAAGGCTTTTTGGAAGCTAGATTTTATTATAAAAATACCAAAAATCCTATTTTGTGTGTAAGGCTAGAAAAACAAGAAAATATAAAAAATATCATAGATAAGCTTGATATAAATTTCGTTTGTTTTAAGGGCATAGTTGTGTTTTTAGATGAAGAAAACAAGCTTTATAATCCTTATTTTTTAGTGTGGCGTGTGGTGAACAATATAGATGCAAAAAGGGACATTTTTGTAAAAGGTGATTTAGTTTTTGTTGATGCTACTAAAAAATATCCTTTTGAAGGTTTTGAAAGAGAATGGCCAAAAGAAGTTTTATGTGATGAAAGTGTGATAAAAAGCTTAGTTGATAGAAAAATTTTGGAAAATGATGAAAAATTTTATGATAAATTTGAAATTTATTAAAATAAAATCAAAATAATCCGATGTGGCAATAGGAAAATCTTAAAAGGAATTAAGAAGGAGATGTCATGGAGATATTTAAAGTAGCGGGTTCAGTATATGAAGCACCAAAGCTTGATACAAAGCCAGTGGAGACAAGGACAGTCGAACATACAAATCTAGAGCAAAATGTAGCTAAAGAAAAAGATTCTAATACTTTAAGCGAAAAAGATACTAAAGAGCTTGTTGATAAGTTAAATGAGCAAATGGGTGTTTTAAATACAAGCATTAGATTTGGCTACAACGATAAAATCAATTCTATGTTTGTAAATATTTTGGAAGCTAAGTCTGGTAAGGTTATTAGAAAAATACCTACTGAAGAGGTTATGAGCCTTAGTGAGCATTTAAAAGAACTTGTTGGTGTGATTTTTGATAAAAAGTCATAATTTATTTATAAATTAAGTTTAGTATAAAAGGATAAAAGATGTCATCATTAGCAGCTATAGGTGCTGGAAGTGGAATTAATTTTAGTGATGTTTATGATAAATTAAAAAAAGCAGAAGAAGCTTCTGTTACAGCTCGTCCAGATAAAAAATTAGAACAATTAGGGGTAAAGCAAAAAGATTTAACATCTTTGATGACACATATAAACACTTTTAAAGGAAGCGTGAACTCTTTAAAAGATGGTAGTTTATTTTTAAAAAGAGATGTAAATGTTGCGGGTGTTGGGTCTGATAGCGCTAGTGTAAGCGTTGATGTTTTAAGTGGTGTAAATAAAGCAAATTTTAGTTTAAAAGTTGAACAGATTGCAAAAAAAGATTCGTACCAAAGCGGTGTTTTTAGTGGTAAAACTTCTACTCTTTTTAATAGCGAAGATATGTATATAAAAGACCAAAGTGACCCAAATAACAATAAAGCGTTTAGTGAGGGTAGTTTTACTATTTCTATAGATAATAAAAAATTTACTATTAACGTAAGTGCCAGTGATACGCTAGAGACTTTGGTTGATAAAATGGTAAATGTAAAAAGTGATGAATATTTATCAGGAAGCTCTAAAGAAGGTGATAAGACTAGTTTGTCTGATTATCTTGATATTAGGGCTTTAAAGGTTGATAGTGGTGATAATTATCGTTTAGTGGTATCAAGCAAAGAAACAGGTCTTGCTAATCAAATGACTTTTGGAGTTGATGGTAAAAATTCTAAGCAATTACAATTTTCTCAAAATATATTAAATAAGCTTGGATTTGGCGGAAAAGCAGCACTTGGTAGTGAGTTACAAATTGCTAAAATGGGTGAAATCGAGCAGGTTCAAGCTGACATGAAAAATATGTTAGATGGCATTCAACCAGGTCAAACTGAAGATGATATAAAAAATTCTCAAGCCTATCAAAATTTACAAAAGAAGCTAGAAGAACATCAAGCACAGCTTGAAGATATTAAAAAACAAGACCCATTGGAGTATGTTGAAGGTAGGATTAAACAAACAGAAGATAATTTAAATGCTATTTTGGATAAGTATGGCATATCAAGAGACAATAAACTTAGCGTTGATGAGATTATTGATAAGATAAATAATAGCAGTGAGCCAGATAAGGCTAATGATGCTGATTTGTTTAAGAAATTAAGTAGTATAAAAGATGATTTGAAAACTAAAGTTGATGAGTTTAAAAAATTAGATAAAGAATTTCATATAAGCACAGCTCAAGATGCTATAATTAAATATGATGGTATTACAGTTACTAGAAGTTCAAATCAAGTAGATGATTTAATGCCTGGTGTAAATATTAAGCTTTTAAAAACTGGTGAGAGTAATGTTAATATTTCATCTAATACTAATGATTTAAAAGATAGTCTTAAAGAATTTGTTAAAAATTATAATACCTTGATAGCAAACCTTGATGCTGCAACAGCATATAACGCTGAAACAAAAACATCAGGAACTTTTCAAGGTGTAAATGAGGTTACTAGAATTAAAAGTGAGCTTGCTGCTATGATAAATAGTGTTGATACTAAAACGGGATACTCTTTAGGAGCTCTTGGTCTTGAGATAAATAAAGAAGGTGTTTTGGAGTTTGATTCTACTAAATTTGATGCAGCTTATGATAAAGACCCTGTTGGTATAGAAGGGTATTTTAGTGGTAAGACAAATTATACACCTTATGAGTATAGCGGCAAAGCAATCACAGAAAGCAATGCTAATACGATTTTAGCTAAGGGTGATTTAAAAATCAATGGTAAAGATATTGTTTTTAGTGATGATGATTTAAAAGCTTTAGAAAACAATAAAGACCCTAAAAAACTTCTTGATATCTTAAAAAAAGCTATTGATAATGCAAAAATTGATGGTTTGCTAGTTACTATTGATACAAATACAAATTCAATTAGCTTTAAAACTAATGGAAAAATAGGCTTTGAGATTAGTGGAAACGATGATAAGTTAAAAGCTTTAGGGCTTGATAAAGTTTCTACCGAGTCAACTGGAGTTACAGAAAAAGGTATTTTTGCTAAGTTTAGAGATTTAATTGATAGTTATGTTGGAAGCGAGGGTTCTTTAACTAAGTATAATCAAACATTAGTTGATGATACTAAAAAAACAAAAGAAGCAAAAGAACAAGCATTAAAAGATTTAGAAAGCAAATATAAAACTATGGCAACTAGATTTAACTTATATGACCAAATGATTACAAAAATGAAGTCGCAAGAAAGTGTCATAAATTCTATGATTAACGCTCAATATGCAAATAAATAAGGACTAAAATGAACGCACATGCAACATATTCACAAAATCAAACAATGGTTCAATCAGATGCTAGAATGTTTGAGCTACTTTATGAAGGGATGCTTAGGTTTTTAGCAAGAGCAAAAAAAGCCATTAAAGATGAGAATATAGAACAAAAGTGCTTAAATATTAGAAAAGTTATAGCAATTTTTAATGAGCTTTTGAGCACTATAGATTATAAAAATGGTGGAGATGTTAGCTATTATTTGCAAGGTCTTTATACTTATCAGATTTCTACGCTTTCAAAGGCAAATCTTGAAAACGATATAGAAAAGATTGATGAAGTTATGGGGGTGGTTAAGGGTCTGCTTGAAGCTTGGAGAGAAGTAAATAACTTAACAATCGCACATTGATTATATAAATTTCGTTTGTTTGAATTAGCTACAAACAAACGAAATTTAAGCACTATTTGTTAAGGATTTTTTGAGTTCGTTTAAAAAAATTGTTGTGGGTTTTGATAAGTTGTAATTTGTATAAAATTCGTGGTATTACTTGTGATAAAAAATAAAGATTTATATAAATTCATGAATTAAGTATATAATTTAGAGTAAAAGGCTAAAGATGTTTAAAAATTTATTTTTAAAAACTCTTTTAAATATGCTTTTACTAAATTATAAAGCTAGTTTAAGTAGAAGTGATTTTTTTAAATTTTGGGTTATTTTGCTTTTGTTTTATAGTTTTTATGTGCTTTGTGGTTATTTAGCACTTTGGCTTGGTGTGTTTAAAAGTGAATTTACTTTTCAAACATATTTTATAGAGATTTTTATACTTCCTTTGCTTAGTATATTGCTTTTAAGCCTTATTTATAAGGCAAAAACTTATAAATTAGCTTTGTTTTACTTAGTATTAACAATGCCTGTGATTATTTTGGAGGGCTTAGTTAGACTAAATGATTTATTTGCCATAATAATTATAATGTTTTTGGTTTTTGTTGCTATATATTTTACGATACTTATAATGCTTAAAAATACCACAAACCTTGAAATAAATCTAAGTAAAAAAGCCTTGATTTTAAGGCTTTTAACCCTTTGTTTTTTAGCTTTTATTGTGTTGATATTCCCACTTGATTTAAAGTTTATTAAATACGGCTATGGGATTGATTTTATCAGTATTTTAACTACTTTTAATGCTGTGTTTTTAGCCCCTAGTTTTACAACTATTTTGATATATCTAATTAAAAATTATAAAAGATTAAAATAAAATACACGGAATAAATTCTTATTCCGTGGCTAAAATATCAATTATATTTTGCGTATTTTTATAAAATAAAGGCAAGTTTAGATTGTGTTTTTTTGCTTGCTGATAAACACTTTTTAAAACATATAA
>CAZYDK010000075.1:0-6832 GCA_964646025.1 uncultured Campylobacteraceae bacterium
CTATCAAGCTTTGTTGCACTCCACCCACTAAGCTTATCAAGTCCTTTTAAAGTATAGTTATAAAACGCTACATTTGACATATGATACATCAAGTCTTTATTGGCTATGATATTTATATATCCATTATCACACATAAACCTTTTTTGACACAAATCATCAAACACAGGATTTAACAAAAAAGCCTTTATATACTCATAAGAGTTTTTTATACTATGATGAGGGGTATTATCTGAGAGTAACAAATCCTTTAAAACCCCAACACTTGTTAAGCTAGTTTGCATACTTGTATGGCTAGATTGCATACTAGTAAAACTAGATAAATTCTTCAAACCTACAAAACCAACTCCTAAAATCAGGGCATCTTTTAGCCCCATAAGCATATATCTTCTAGTCATTGTTATTCTTTTCATACATAGTTTTAAGCTCAGGCTCTAGCCCTTTAGTAAAATCAATCTTTAAATCCAAAATCTCTTTAGGAAAAACATACATCCTAGCAGATGGAAAACCTTGTGGATATGCATCATAAAGCATTTCTGGTATATATCCACTTAAAAATGTCCATTCTTTATCTTTTATAAAATTAGAATTGTGAACTATCACATCCCACATAGTAAGATAAAAATGCTTTATATCATCAAAACTAGCATCTTTATCTCTTGGGTCTTTTATAAAACCTTTTCTTCTAAGATACATAAGACCTGGAGTATACATTGTCCCACCATAAACATCAGGTATAGTCCCTCCAAAATCTATGATAGGCTCAGGCGGAAATTTCTCATCAAAGTAAGGGTCAAGTCCATTTATAAGCTCTTTTTGTCTTCTTTTAAGCATATAGGCTATCAAAAGGTCTGATGTTGCTTGTGATTTATTGACATTTTTGCCGTTTTCATATCTAAAAGCAAGTTCTTTTAAAGCTCCAACACTACCAAGCATTATAGCCATTCTAAGACAAGCTATAGAAAAAGTATTGCTATCAGCTTTTGGATGAACACCATATCCAGAAAAATGAAAAGCAGCCTGTGAAAAAGCACTAGCACTTTGATACACTATACCAGCACTTATCCATAACTCTCCTGCTAATGCTGTTCTAGGAACACGATTAGCCACATCTTCTATAGCTCCCCATACTCCAGATTCTAAAGCTAAGTTAAAATACTCTATTGCACTTTCTTTATTTAGTCCTAAAACACCAGGCGTGATATTAGCATTAAAAAGCCTATCATTATCAACAGACCAAACATATAAAGAATAATACCCATAATACCCATCTGGGATTTTTTTATCACACATTGCTTTATATATATTGGCGCATTCTATCATTTGTTCTTTTGAGTTTGGGTTTTTATCTAGCTTATTGTTTAAAAACAAACACTCAGCTAGATGTGCCCCTGCTCTTTCATCTGCATGATTGTATGCTATGCGTAATGATGATATGATTTGGTCTTTTGTGTCTTGTTTTAGTTTGCTAAAGTCATTTATATCATCTAAACTACTTAAAAGTTTCATTGCTTTATCAAATTGGTTTAGGGCTGTTTGGTTTGTTGTTTTTTTATAAATATATTCTGATTCTAGGTTTAGATGTTTTAGTAAGGTTGTTTTAAAGCCCATTTTTTGGATTAGGTATTTTTTCATATCTGTAGTGCTTAGTTTTTCAAACTTTTGTTTTTCTTCTTTTGTCCATTGCATACCATTTGGAGCTTGCTTAAAGGACTTTATTCTGTTTTGTATGATTTCAAAATAAAGTTTTGAGCTAATCTTTTTTTCTTTATATCTTGGGTTTTTGTCAAGGAATTCTTTATATTGTTTAAAAGTCTTTTCTATAAAATAAACTGGAACATTTTTACTATTTAACATCATTTTCCTTTAATTTTTGTTGTAATGGTCTATCTATGGTTGATTTTAAAAAGATGATACATCTGTAAAACTAGATAAATAAAAAATAAATTTAAAACTGACTTTTGTTTGATGTTGATTTTTTAAAACCAAAACAAACGAAATTTAAACATTTGTTTATAAATTTCGTTTGTTTGTTAAGGTCTAAACATCTTTGAGTTGTTCAAAGATTTTTACAAATTTTTCTTTATTTTCTAAAAATACATCTACAACATCAGGGTCAAAGTGTCCCCCGCGACATCTTAAAATCTCAGCAAATGTATCTTCTAGTGAATAAGCTTCCTTATAACAACGCTTACTCACCATTGCATCAAAAGCATCAGCAAGAGCTACTATACGAGCATAAGGATGAATTTTATCTCCTTTTATACCTCTAGGATATCCTCCTCCGCCGTATTTTTCATGGTGTTCGTGAGCTATCACAGCTGCTGCTTTCATAAATGGTCTTTCAGAATGATTTAACATTTTATACCCTTCTGTTGAGTGAGTTTTCATAATCTTAAACTCTTCTTCTGTATGCCTTCCTGGTTTATTTAAGATAGCTTCTGGTATAGCGATTTTTCCAAGGTCGTGCATAGGAGCACCAAATTCTATATAGCTTATATCATTATCGGTAAACTTCCATTCTCCAACCATTTTGATATTTTTATCATTTTTATCTTTTAGTGCTTTTGCTATAACTTTACTGTATTGTGCAACCCTATGAACATGTCTTCCTGTTTCATTGCTCTTACCTTCTATAACTCCAGCTACTGCTAGTATGATTTCTTTTTGCGTATCATCTATTTCTTTGTTTAACTTCACAGCCTCATAAATTTTACCAGCATAATCAGCCGCTAGACGCACATAATCAAGGTCTTCTTCGCAAAATGCGTTTGTAATTGTGGTAAGCTTGTTTAAAGCTTGAAACGCACCAATTGGTTTTTCTTTATCATCGCCATACACAGGTACGCTTATGATACTTTTTGTAAGATATCCTGTGGCTCTATCGCTTTCTTTGTTAAAATCGCTATTGCTATATGGGTCATTTTCAAGTATTTCTTGCTTTAGCAATATACATTTTCCAACTATACCCTTGCCAATTTCAACTTGTAGTTTTTTGCTATCCGCACCATCTGCAACCCTAGCGGTGATATGTTTTTTATCATCATCAACAAGCCAAAAACTACATCTATCAGCACAAATAATACTTCTTACCATATTTCCAAGCATACTTACAACTTTTTCTGGGTCTTTTTCTTTAGCCGCATTTGTAAAGCATTTAAACAATTCATCAAGCTTTTCATCATTGTTTAGATTTTTTCTATCGCTAACAGCGTCGCTTATATCATAAGGTATTGATGTTCCATTATGAAGTATCATTCCGCCATTTTTTAAAACCCCGTGCTTTTCAATATCTTTTATGATTTCTCTATATTGATTTGGCTTAAGATGATAGATATGAAAAATCACATCTTCTCTAACCAACTTTTGAAAATCTTTTAAAATCTCTGGTGTCATATGCGATGAATCATTTGCTAGTTTATTGTAATCTGAAGTGTATGAAACATCAACTATAACCTGTTTTATATCTGCTCTTGAGTTTATAAGCTCTGCTATTCTTGGGTCACTTTTTGTATCTGATGTAAAATAAATACTATTACCCTTATGGCTAACTATAAAACCACAGCTACCCTCCATATGATAACTAGGAACTGGCTCTAAAGTTACATCTTCTGACTCTAGCTCTATTTTATCTCCTAAATTTATAACATTTAAGCTTATAGAAGGAGTTACACCATCTTTTAATTTGATTTTTGTAAAATCTGGCCAAATTTTGTTATTAAAAAAATGGTTTTGAAGATTTTCTATGGTTTCTTTTGTGCCGTAAATATTTACGGTTTTTTCAAGCCTATAAAAATTGTTATCTACATAAAAAGCAAGACCTAAAATATGGTCAAGATGAGAATGAGATATAAATATGTGTTCTAAAACTATACTATCATCTTTTGAGTAAGGTAAAGTTCCTGCGTCAATCACTGCTTTTTTAGAAACACGAAGACAGGTAAGGTTTTCTCCTAGCCCGTTACTAGCTGGACTTCCTTCAAATACCACTCTTTTTTGATGAAAATACCCCTCTTTGCTAATTTTAGAATTAACCAACTCACTCATAACAATCCTTAAAATACTTTTATAGATAATATTTTGTCACCCATTCTTATACTATCTAAAACTTCTAAACTTTCTTTATCATCTGCGTCTATACCACCAAACACAGTATGAACGCCATCAAGATGTGGTTGTGGACTATGACATACAAAAAATTGCGAACCACCTGTATCACGACCAGCATGAGCCATAGATAAACTACCTCTTAAATGTCTTTGCTCTTGGTTTTTGCATTCACATTTTATAACCCAACCTGGACCGCCTGTTCCGTTGCCTATAGGACAGCCACCTTGTATAACAAAATTTGGTATAACTCTATGAAAAGTAAGACCATCATAAAAACCATCTTTTGCTAAACAAACGAAATTTAGCACCGCTTGTGGTGCTTCTTTGTAAAAACTTACTTTCATATCGCCTTTTTCTGTAGATATGATAGCACCATTTATGCTTTCTAAATCTCCTAAATTTTCATAAACTTTTAAAGTATCTCCAAACATTTTTTTCCTTTATTCTATATTTGTATAAACAGCTTGAACATCTTCATCATCATCAAGTTTATCAAGCATTTTTTCTATATCTTGATACTGCTCTTCGCTAAGCTCAACTGGACTATTTGCTAGGTATTCTAATTTTCCACTAACTAGCTTTAGCTCATTTTCTTCAACACCCTTGCAAAGCTCACCAAAGCTATCATAAGCACCAACAATTCTAAATTGTTTTACATTTTTATCATCAACAATGCTTTCTATAACCTCAATGCTTTCAAGACCAAAATCAATGAGATTAAACTCAAGCTCATCTATATCGCATTCTTTATACTCTGTTAAAATCACACTCTTTCTTGAAAACATAAAATCAAGCGAACCATTTACAAGCGGAGTTGCTCCGTTTTTGTTAAAAATCGCTTTTATATTTGCTGCTGTTCTGTTTGTATTGTTTGTGGCAACTTCAACTATAATTTGAACGCCATGAGCTGCTTTTGCTTCATAATGGATTGATTTTATATCATTACCATCTTTGCCTTCTGCTCTTTTAATAGCCGCTTCTATGTTATCTTTTGGCATATTTTGAGCTTTTGCTGTTGCTATAGCTGTTCTAAGTTTAGCATTCATATCAGGGTCAGTTCCACCTTCTCTTGCTGCAACTTCAATAGATTTTGCAAGTTTAGGGAAAACCTTGCTCATCTTATCCCATCTAGCTTCTTTTGCTGCTCTTCTATATTCAAACGCTCGTCCCATAAAATCTCCTAAAAATTTTAAAACTCAATTATAGTTTTTGGGTATTAAATATCCTTTAAACTTACTAAAAATTAAGCAAAACCATAGCTTTAGCACATACTACAATAATCACACATAAAACAAGTCCGATTAGATGAGAATATTTTCCAAAAGGGTCTGGTTTTTTTAGAACAAAAACCCAAAAAATAGATATAAAAGTAATTAAACACATAAATATAAGTAAAAAGATTTTAAAAAGCAAAATGATTTGAAAACCGCTAGTAAACCACCCATTATCCCCGCCTATATAGTTACTTGCTAAATGTATACCACTTAATACAAGCAAAATAAAAGCAAGACCAAAAACCTTTGCTCCGCCCCTAGCGTAGGCTTTTTTTACTTTTTTCATACTTTCTTCATCGCAGTATTTTTTTGCCATAGGGTATATGCAAGCATCAAAAAACACATAGCCAACAAAAATAATAGCACATAAAATATGCACCAAAACAACTAAAAAATAACCCAACCTACCCTCCTTTAAATGCCAAACAAACGAAATTTAGAAAAATATAAATTTCGTTTGTTTATGATAAAACTACTTGAAAAACTCCAAAAACTCTTCTTGAAGTTTTCTTTCTTTTTCTTTTATTTTTTCTTCTTCTTTTTTCTTTAAATCTTCTTTATTTTCTTTTTCCATTTTTTCTTTTATACCTTTTAAAGCATCAGTAAAATCCATAAATATCCTTTCAAATTTTATCTACATAATCGCTAATTATATCTTTTATACTTCCAGCAAAATTGATTTTAAGCTTTGTAAAAGCCCTATCTTTATTTACTTCTATAACCCTTCCTACGCCAAAAAGCTTGTGTTTAACTCTATCGCCTTTTTCAAATTCTATTTTATCATCGCTAAAAAATCTTTGATTAAAATCATCATTAGTATTATTTTGCTCATTTTTAAAATCATTTAAATCATCATAAAAATCATTTCCATAAGCTTCGCTTATAAATCTTGATTTTATTTTTGGCATACCCATTCTAAAACCAGCATAAGATACATATAGCCTTGTTTTTGCTCTAGTAAATGCAACATAACAAAGCCTACGCTCTTCTTCGATATTACCATTCATTTTGGCTGGAAATATATCTTCTTCCATGCCTACAACAAAGACATTTTCAAACTCAAGTCCCTTACTAGCATGAATACTCATAAGATAGATTTCGCTTTCTTTTGTAGCTTTAGAATGCGGGTCATAAAGTGTAAGCTCATTTAATATATCACCTAGGCTACTATTGTTTGCTTTGTCTTTTAGTGAGCTAAAAAAAGTTACTATGTTAGAGCATTTTTCATCATAATTATCCAAACCTATATAAGCTGATGATATATCTAAATCAGTATTCATTATCTTGATAATCTCGTGCATATCGTTATTTTGTCTAGCTTTGTTTATGATTTGTTTAAACTCATTTATGTTTGCAGCTTGTTTTTTACTAGCGTCTATAAAATCAAGTGCCTTAAATAAACTTATGTTTTTTTCATATGCTATACTTTTAAGCTTGTTTAAAAAAGCATC
>CAZYDK010000076.1:0-6656 GCA_964646025.1 uncultured Campylobacteraceae bacterium
TAAATTTCGTTTGTTTAGCTAAGATTTAGTTGCCCTATGCGGTAAAGTGCAAAATCGTATTTTATAGGGTCGTTTTCATCGTATTTTTTTAAAGTGTTAGTAAGCTCTAAAACAGCTTTAAAGTCAGCTTGTTTTCTATCTATAAGCCCAAGTTTTAGACCCATAGCATGAGTATGTGTATCAAGCGGTATTAGTAAATCTTTTGTGTTGATTTTATCAAACAAACCAAAATCTAACTCATCACGCCTTACCATCCACCTAAAAAACATATTGTATCTTTTATAAGCAGATGTTGGTTTTTGACTGCTTTTGCCAAAGTAAAACTCATATCCATTTGAGCGGTAAGGGTTTAATGAATACAATTTATCAATCAAAGCATTAATAGCGTCAAGCATAAAATGATTTTTTAAATACGCATTTTCACAAAGGTCTTTTATCTCTTGTGAGCTTATTTTTGATAAAGTTGATAAAATTTGCCTTACATCTTCTTCATTTTGAAAACGGTATTTGATGTTTAGTTTTTCTATATTTTTGGCATTATCTAGCATAGAAAAGTCAATTTTTTTTAAAAAACTTACTATTTGTTTTGCGTTGCCGTATGCAAACAAAGCACATATTAAACTTATTCTAACATCTTTATAAAGCATTGCTACTTGTATTGGGTCAAAGTGACTTTGTATGCCTTGTATGGAGTTTTTCTCATTTGCTAGTAGGTCTAGCATTTGCTTTTGTTCTTTAAAGCTTAAGTTACGAAAATCATTTAGCATTTTTAATCTTTTGTTTTAATTTTACTATCCTAGCGTAAGATTGTTCTAGTCTTTCTCTTTTGATAATTCCGTCTTTTACGGCATTTTTGATGATGTCTGTAACTACTTTTTGGGTTGTTGTTCCACGCATAAAATACCCACTAAAAAGCAAAACATCAACGCCAGAGTTTATCATCTTGACAACTCTATCTTCTAGTTTATAGCTATCTAGCCCGCCCATTAAAACATCATCGCTAATTACTACGCCATCATAGCCTAATTTATTTCTAAGTAATTTATTTATGATAATTTCAGACATAGAAGCTGGATAAAGTGGGTCAAATGTTGGATATACAACATGAGATACCATTATCATATCAACATCATCTGTGTTTAAAAATGCGTAAAATGGTTTTAAATGGTCTATGTTATAATCTCTTAAAATCGCATTTGATGTATGGATATCTTTTTGCAAATCTCCTTGACCTGGAAAATGCTTTAAAGTATATAAGATATTGTTGTTTTTAAGTGCGTTTGCGTATTCTTTTGCGTATAGTGTTGTGATGTCTTCGTTGTTTGAATACACCCTATCTTTTAAAGAGCCGTCCCCAACATCAACAACAGGAGCAAAGTTTAAGTTAAATCCATATTCTTTTAATTCTTTTGCTTTTTTTTCATATAACGCTTTTGCTTCTAAAAGATTATAGTTATTTGCTACATCTTTAGCGGACGGTAGCTTTAGCTTTGTGATAGAATCTATTCTGCTTACATCTCCGCCTTCTTCATCAATGGCTATAAAAAGTGGATTTGATACAGCTATATTTTTAAATCTTGTTGTAAGTTGTTTTAATTGTGTTTGATTTTTGATGTTTTTAGAATAAAAAATCATTCCGCTTATACGACCAAGACTTGCATCGGTGCTTATTTTTCTTATCAGCTCTTCATCTTTATTTGTTCCACTTATATTAACAACAATCATTTGCCCTATAAGTCTATCAAGAGATATATCACTATAATCACTTGCATATATTAATGTATGAAAAAATAAAGTTATTGCTATAATTTTTTTCATAATTATTGCCTTAAAAGCAAATCTTTTAGGCTATCTTTTGGATTTTTACCATTTAAAATTTTAAACACTTCAGACGCTATAGGCGTGTAGATATTGTGTTTTGAAGATATGTAGCAAACAGAATTTGTGGTATTTATGCCTTCTGCAACTTCGTTTAACTCTTTTATAATCCAATCTAAAGTTTTGTTTTGTGCTAGATAGTATCCTACACGGTAGTTGCGAGATAATGTAGAACTAGCAGTTAAAAATAAATCACCCGCTCCACTAAGTCCCATGAAAGTTTCATCTTTTGCACCAAAATATCTTCCAAAACGAGCTATTTCTATAAGTCCGCGTGATATAAGTGCTGCACGAGCATTGTTACCAAGCTCTAAGCCATCGCAAATTCCACTAGCAATAGCAATTATATTTTTATAAGCTCCACAAATTTCAGCCCCTATAACATCTTCATCAATATATGTTTTTATATAGTTTGGGAAAAAACTAGCAAATTCTTTTGCGATTTGTTTATCTCCGCTAATTACAACAGCTGTTGGCAAATCTTTTATAACTTCAGCGGCAAAACTAGGGCCGCTTAACACACATATATTTTCTTTTTTGAAAAAATTTGCAAATATATCATGCAAAAACTCATCTTTTACAATACCTTTTGAGGCGATTAAAATTTTTTGTGGGTTTAAAGAAGGGTCTTGTGCGAAGTTTTTTAAAAGATAATCTTTTACTCCAGTAACGCTTAGTGAAAAAATTAAATATCTAGATTTTTTAGCTTCATCAATATCTATATAATTTCCATCTTTTTTGCTAAATGGACAGATTTTTACATCGTGGTTTTTTGCTATAGCTTTTGCTATAGCACTTCCCCACTTACCAGAACCTATAACGCTTATCATTAAAGTTTTGCTTTTAAAAGTTCATTAACTTTGGCTGGATTAAATGCTCCTTTTCCTTCTTTCATAACTTGACCTACAAAGAAGCCAAAAAGCTTTTCTTTTCCAGCTTTATACTCTTCTACTTTATCTTGGTTTTTGCTTAAAATATCATCAATGATTGTATTTATAGCACCATCATCGCTTACTTGCTTTAAGCCTAATTTTTCTATAACTTCGCTTACTTTTCCGCCATTTTCAAATATATAAGCTAAAACATCTTTTGCTGCTCTGTTTGAAATCTCACCACTATCAATAGCTTTGATAAGCTCTGCTAGTTGTTCTTTGCTTATAGGTGAGTTTGTGATGTTTAATTCGCCTTTTAAAAGCCCCATAAGTTCAACGCTAAGCCATGTTGCACTAAGTTTAGGAGAGCAACCATTATTTATAAGATATTCAAAAAATTGAGCCATTTCAAGTGAGCTTGTTAAAACTTTTGCTTCTTCTTCTTTTAGCGAGTATTCTTTTTGATATCTAGCAAATTTTTCATCTGCAAGCTCTGGAATGCTTACATTTAGCATATCATCACTTGCAAAAACAGGAAGCAAGTCAGGGTCTTTAAAGTATCTGTATTCTGCTGCTTCTTCTTTGCTTCTCATAGGCTTTGTAATAAGTTTTGTTGTATCAAAAAGTCTTGTTTCTTGAACTATATCTTTTTCATAAGTTCCATCCATATAAGCTGCTATTTGGCGTTCTTTTTCATACTCTATAGCTTTTTGTATAAACTTAAAGCTATTTAGGTTTTTTATCTCAACCCTTGTGCCAAATTTTTCACTTCCTTTTGGTCTTATAGATATATTGACATCGCAGCGGAATGAACCTTCTTGCATATTTGCATCGCCAATATCTAAAAAGCGAATTATTGAATGTAGTTTTTTAAGATAAGCTACTGCTTCATCACTACTTCTAATATCAGGTTCGCTAACTATCTCAAGAAGTGGAGTTCCGGCTCTATTTAAATCTACTTTTGAATAATCGTTTTCATGTATATTTTTTCCTGCGTCTTCTTCAAGGTGAGCTCTAGTTATGCCTATTGTTTTTTTACCAAAATCGCCTTCTATCTCTAAAGAACCTTTTTCTACTATAGCTACATCAAATTGTGAAATTTGATATGCTTTTGGAAGGTCTGGGTAAAAATAGTTTTTGCGGTTAAAAACACTAACTTGATTTAATGTAGCATTAATAGCTTTACCAAAATAAATAGCTTTTTGTAAAGCTTCTTTGTTAAGCACAGGCAAAGAACCAGGTAAAGCTAAGCACACAGGGCAAGTATTTGCGTTTGCCTTATCTCCAAAACTTGTAGCGCAAGAACAAAAAATCTTTGTTTTTGTGTTTAATTGAGTGTGAACTTCAAGTCCGATGACAGTTTCAAAATCCATTTTAGTGCTCCTCGCTAACTACAACTGCACCAGCTAAATACACATAAGTAAGCATCATAAACACAAAAGCTTGCAAACAACCCATTAATGTAAGTAAGCCAAAAGCAGGAAGTGGAGCAACATATGGTGCTAAAGCTAGGATAACCATTAAGAATAAATCATCTCCTTTGATGTTACCAAACAAACGAAATGATAAAGAAACTATACGAGAAAAGTGTGATATAAGTTCTATAACAAACATTAGCGGAGCTATGATTTTTACCGGTCCGCAAAAATGTCCGAAGTATTTGAAAAATCCTTGTGTTTTAATACCTTCAAAATGATAATAAAAAAATACTATCAAAGTAAGTGGAACTGTAAGGTTTAAGCTAGCAGACGGTGCTTCAAAACCAGGTATTATACCTATCATATTGCTAAAAAATACAACCAAACCTATGGTTGCTACTAAAGGTAGGTATTTTTTCGCTAATTCTCTACTACCTAGCATTCCAGCACCCATAGCTATAACGCCTTCTAAATATGCTTCTAATATATTTTGACAACCTCTAGGCACCATTTTCATTTTTGCAACTGCAAAAATAGCCATAATAAGTATGATTGCAAATACTAAAATCAAGTGAAAAAGATATGCAAAACTATGAGAATTGTTGATGTAATTACTAAATAAGAATAATTCTCCCATTGGTTCCTCGCTCAAATAAATTTGTAAAGATAAAAGTGCTATTGTAGAAAATCAAGGCTTTATTTTTGATAAAAAAGCCTTGATTTAATGAAGTTTTAAAAGTTTATTTTAATAAATTACAAGTGCTGCTCATACCGCTACCGCATAAAGAATCAAGTAAGTATCCAAGTGCAGGGTTGGTTTGCTGAGCTTTGTTTTTAGCGTATAGCGTAGCTGCTGCTGTGCAACCATTTGTATCTTTTAAAACGCAAGCTGCTTGATAAAAAGTCATAGCGTTATCATAATCACCACTAAAGCCATTTCCAGCCTCTATACAAGAAGCAGTATTTCCCATAACACATTCTTTTTCTTTTACCAGCAATGCTTTTTGTTTTTCAAGCTCTGCTGTGTTTGAGTTCATAAATGCTGAACTTATGTTTGATACATTTGCATTTACAACTTTTTTTGCTTTAGCAAAAATTACTTCTTTCATTTGCTCTGTGCTCATACCAGCTGTGATTTCTTGTGGGTTTTGTGCTGGAGCAGATGTATTTTGAGCTGAAGTATCAGGGGCGTTTTTAGCGCAACCAAAAACTAAAGCTCCAACCATAATAGCAAGTAAACTTTTTTTCATAAAAATCCTTTCAAGATAAATTTATTTAGCTTTTAAACAAACGAAATTTATTTAAAATCTAAATTTCGTTTGTTATATTAATTAGTTAATTCTAAGAAGATAAGATTTCACCAATGTGTCTTTAAAGTTAAAGATATCATCTATTCTTTCTATGATTTCTTTTTGTTCTGTTCCATCAGAATTTGGGAACGCAATATATTTTTTACTCGAATTTAAATATAATCTACAAATCCATTTAGTAACTTTTCCTTGATACAAGATACTAAAATATGATAATGTATCTTTATATGTTATATCATCTAAAATTGCTTTCTGTTCCGATAATATAGATCTTACAATATAGAAACTTTGTAATTCTTCTTCTGTCGTAATGATTTCTTTATCATTTTTGATTGGTTCTATCTGTTGCTCATTTTCTTTAATTTCTTCTTGAAGCTTATTTTTAATATTTGTAATTTCATTGTAAATTTGGTCATTTATGTATTCTCTCAGTGCTTTTTTAATGTAAACTTTGAAGCTTTCTAAAACATTATTTGTCATTCTTTTATCTGTTAGTCTTTTTGCGAAAACACTTATAAATTCATCACTAGGATTTTCTAATTCTTCTTTAAATATCTTTTGAATTCCTCTGTTATATTTTTTCTCAATAGCAGTATTTTTTATATTATTTAAATCTATATTTGATGAGATAAATTGAGATAATACTTTAGCATCTTTATCTGGATTAAAATTTTCAAAATCTACAACTAAAAATGGTGTTTTATCTAACAAATTTTCTTTTTCTATGTCTGTAAAAAATCTATACTCTATACCGTTAGTTAAGATACCAAATTGTATATCTGTAGATGTCTGAAAATATCTAATAAGCTGATTATTATGATTATCCAAATTTTCGGTATGGTTTTTTGCCTCAATAATTATAAAAGGTTTTCCATCTTTCATAATGGCATAATCAACTTTTTCGCCTTTTTTGGTACCCAAATCCGCAGTATATTCGGGTATTACTACGCTAGGATCAAAAACATTATAACCCAATGCTTGTAAAAATGGCATAATAAAAGTCATTTTTGTAGCTTCTTCGGTTAGTATTAACTCTTTTTTGCTTTTAACTGTTTGTGCTATATTTGATAAAGCCTTTACAAATTCCACCATAAAAACTCCTTATTTTAAAATTATTGTTACATTAAACAAACGAAATTTATTTAAAATCTAAATTTCGTTTGTTTGTGGGTTAAAAC
>CAZYDK010000077.1:0-6650 GCA_964646025.1 uncultured Campylobacteraceae bacterium
AAATTCATCAATGTTTAAAATATCGTTTTTGCACTTTTTATGATACACGCCCAAAACATCATAATACTCTTTACACTCACTATAGTAAGAACTATGTAAGCCATTTTTATTAACACATGAAGTTAAGATAAAAGCTAAAAAAACAAATAAAAAAACTCTCATATTACTTCCTTTGTTTTTTACGATAATTATATGGATTTTGCGGATTTTTATCTTTCCAAAGTCCAAGTTTTTTATCTTTGGCGTATTTTTCATCTTGCTTGTATTTGCTTGTATAATAAACATAAGCCCAAGCACATCCAAGCCTTACGATTTTTTGGTTTATGTCTACACCGTTACGATAAATTATGGCGACTTTTCTACCGTAGGTATCTGTTGTTTTTATATCAAGTTTTACATATTTTTTATCAATTAAATTTTTTAGCTCTTTAGTGCAGTATTTGCCATACCTTTGTCCGCTCTCTGGTGCGTCAATTCCATAAAATCTTACTTTGATTTTTTTGCCATTTTTTGTAACTTGTATCGTATCTGCATCAATTATTTTTTTTACATAATACTCATTAGCAAATACCCCACTACAAAAAAACACAAGCATAAAAAAGAATTTAATGCTAAAAAAAGTATTATTTCTCATCTAAATCCTTGCCAATATACATAAAATGTTCGCTTAAAAATCTTTTTATATCTTGTTTTTTATCTTCTTTGGTAGCCTCTTTTGCAAAGCTACTAAAATCAAAAGCATTTTGATTTGTCTTAGAAGTTTCGCTTTTAGGAGTTTGATTAAACTCAAAATCATTTAAAACAGGAAGTTCAAACTCACTTAAATCATTTGTTATAAGACTTACATCGTATAAAAATTCATCTTTGTTTTGTTCTTGCTTTAAATTAGTTTTTTTTTTACATTTATTTTTTCTACTTTAAAAACTCTTTTGCAAATATCTTTAAATTTTTCATAATTTGACTTGATAACCCCTTGAGAATACTCATCATCAGCTGTTGTAAATAAATACAAAGTATTGTTTTCAACCCTATCAAACTCTATATGCTCTCCATAAACTTCCGCCACTTCAAAGCTAATATCATCTAAAGCATTTAAAACAACAAAAAACTTTTCTTCATCACTTGTTTCAGTTATGCTTTGTGAAATTTCGTTTGTTTGTGGTGCTTGTTGTGGCACTTCTTGCTTAAGTTCTTGTAAAATAGGCTTTGAGATTTCTTTTGTCGTAGGCTCATTTACACTATAACTAGCTTTTACATCATTTAATATATTTTGAGCTTGTTTTTTTCTCTCATCTATGCTTAGATTAGAAAAATCTTTTTGTGTTGTATCTTCTATGATGCTATGTTTAGGCTCTTCTTTAACCTCTTTAGTCGCTGTTAGTTTTGTAGCTATTATCTTAAGTTCAGCGTTGAAAAGCTCTTTTACCATTTGCTTTAAAAGTTTATATTTTGATTTGATTAACGCTTTATCTTCATCATTATCTGGATTTGCATCAAGCGTAAATACGCCACTTTCAAGGCTAACAAACTCAAAATGCTTTTGCAAGCAAGCCCCAAGCTCATAATCCCTAGCAAACACAAGCTTTTTAAACTCCATAAACTCATCAATGCTTTTTTCTTGCTTATCTTCTATCTTTTTTGTATTTTCTTCTATAACTTCATCTATCTCATAAACATCTGTAGCTTCTTTTAGCATAAAACTCATCACGCAAAGCACAAATTCTTCATCATCACAAATGCTAAGCATATTTTTAGCTCTTGCTAAAATCCCCATAAATCTTTCTAAAATAAGCATATTAAATCTGTGGTCTTTTTCAAAAAATCTATCTTTTAAATAAGCACACATATCATCAATAACTCTACTTATCTCATAGGTTTTTATGCTTTCTAAAAACTCTAAAAGCTCATCTTTATCTTTATGTAAAATGATATTAAAAAACTCATCTATCTTACTTGTATCAAGAAGTCCTAACATTGATGAAATGGAATTAGCATTTATGTTTCCACCAGAATAAATTATGCCTTGGTCAAGCAAAGTTAAAGTATCTCTAAGGCTTCCACCACCACTTCTTGCTATCATCTTTAAAGCTTCTTTTTCATAAGGCACTTTTTCATTGTTTAAAATAAACTCAAGGTGGTTTATGATTTTGCTCTCAGGGATTTTAAAAAACCTAAAATGTTGGGTTCTACTAAGTATTGTAGGTGGGATTTTAAGCGGGTCTGTTGTAGCTAGGATAAACTTTACATAGCTTGGTGGTTCTTCAAGGGTTTTAAGTAGTGCGTTAAAAGCCTCACGAGTTAGCATATGCACTTCATCTATGATAAAGATTTTAAATCTAGTGTTTGGAGCATACTTTGTTTGCTCTATAAGGTTTTGTATATCTTCTAGCTTTCTGTTTGACGCTGCGTCCATTTCAATAATATCAAAGCTATTTCCCTTACAACTATCACACACCCCACAAGGATTGCTTGATACACCCTTTTCACAATTTAAGCATTTAGCAAAAATCCTAGCAGAACTTGTCTTTCCACTACCCCTAAGCCCCGAAAAAAGATAAGCGTGGGCAATTTTGTCATTATCTAATGCAAACTTTAAACTCTTGCTAACAGTTTCTTGACCTACTAGCTCATCATAGTTTTTAGGACGGTATTTTAATGCTAATGCTTTCATAATTCTACTCGTTTAGTATTGATAATAATTCTTCATTGTCTTTAGTCTTAAGCATTTTTGAGTATAAAAACTTAAGCGCTTCCACATCTTCCATATTATTCATAGCTGAGCGTATAGCCCAAATCTTTTGAAGATTTGTAGGAGATTGAAGTAATTCTTCTTTTCTTGTTCCACTTTTTGTTACATTTATAGCAGGATAAATTCTTCTATCTGATATATTTCTATCTAAAACTATTTCGCTATTTCCAGTTCCTTTAAACTCTTCAAAAATCACATCATCCATTCTTGAACCAGTATCTATCAATGCTGTGGCAACTATAGTCAAGCTTCCACCATTTTCTATATTTCTAGCAGCCCCAAAAAATCTTTTTGGTTTATGTAGTGCGTTTGCATCAACACCACCACTTAAAACCTTTCCACTACTTGGAGTTGCGGTGTTATATGCACGTGCTAGGCGAGTGATACTATCAAGAAGTATGATTACATCTTTACCCATTTCAACAAGTCTTTTTGCTTTTTCTATAACAAGTTCAGCTGTTCTTACATGATTTTGTGCTGGTTGGTCAAAGGTTGAGCTAAACACCTCCCCTTTTACACATCTTTGCATATCTGTAACCTCTTCTGGTCTTTCATCAATTAAAAGAACGATTAAATGTGCGGTTGGCTCATTTTTAGCTATAGCGTTTGCTAGCTCTTTCATAAGCTCTGTTTTACCTGTTCTTGGAGGTGCAACAATAAGACCTCTTTGACCTTTTCCAATAGGAGTAAAAAGGTCAAGCACACGACCAGTAAGCTTCATCGGGTCATACTCTAATTTTAGTTTTTCAAGTGGGAAAATTGGTGTTAAGTTATCAAAAAGTGGTCTATGCTTAGCTTCTGAAGGCGGTAGGTAGTTTATAGCTTCTATCTTAAGCAAAGCATGATATTTTTCTTGGTCTTTTGGTTCCCTTACTTGCCCCGTAACAATATCTCCAACCCTAAGACCAAACCTTGTTATCTGACTGTTTCCAACATAAGCATCATTAGCACTATCGCTAAGCGTTGTATCGGTTGAACGCAAAAATCCATGACCGTCGCTAGTGATTTCTAAAATACCTGTAAAAAGAATAAACCCACCCTTTTTTGTTTGAGCACGAAGAATTTCAAACATAAGCTCTTGTCTTTTAAATCCACTTGGATTTTCTATGCTAAGCTCATCTGCAATTTGCAAAAGTTTATCAAGTGGTAGAAGTTTTAGCTCTTCTATCTTATAACCATCAACTGGGATATGTGTTCTTTTTTGTCTTTTTGCGGGTTGTCTTTCGGTTTTTTCGTTTTTTACATTTGTTTCATTGGTCTTATCGGTTTTATCCATGCAATCCTCGTATAAAGTAAAATTGTGTAGATTTGTGATTTTGTTTTCGTGAAGTTAAAATCAAAAACGCTATTTTAATCAAATTTTTTAAATAAAGTCAAATTTTATTATTATTTTAAAAAATATACTAGGTGGTTTTATGAAATGCGAACATTGTAAGATAGATTTTAAAACAGAGCAAATGATTATAAAAGATATAAATAATTTGCAAAAAGCTTTTTGTTGTGAAGGCTGTTTTGGGGTATGGACGATTTTGCATAATGAAAATTTAGATGAATTTTATACAAGATTAAAAAATAATACCCTAAGCCCTATAGGTAGCAAACAACAAATCAATATAAACCATTTTGAAAAGTTTATAAGCACAGATGAAAATGGGTTTAAAAAAGCTAGTTTTATCTTAGAAAATATACACTGTGAAGCCTGTGTTTGGCTAAATGAAAAAGTTTTGACTAATCTTGATGGGGTGCTTGAGATAAACATCTCAAACTCAACACATAAAGCAGATATTGTATATGATGATGAGGTTATAAGTTTAAAACAAATTTTAGAAAAAATCATATCTTTAGGCTACATCCCAACAGCTTACAACCCTATCTTAAGTCAAAAAGCACAAGAAAGCAAAAGAGAATTTTATATAAAGCTTATTTTAGCGATAGCTTGTGTTATGAATGTAATGTGGCTTAGCGTAGCAAAATACGCTGGTTTTTTTAGTGGTATGGACGCAAACACAAAAGATATTATAAATTTTGCTGAGTTTATTTTTGCTTCTGCGGTGCTTTTTTATACGGGTGGTGCATTTTTTAAATCCGCATTTAATGCTTTAAAAAATAAGTTTTTAAATATGGATGTTCTTGTTATAAGCGGTGCTAGTTTGGTTTATATTTATAGTATTGTAGCTATGTTTTTAAGACTTGAAAATGTGTATTTTGATAGCGTAGCTATGATAATTTGTTTTGTTTTTATAGGTAAATACCTTGAACTTGCAAGCAGAAAAAATGCACTTGATAACATAGATTTAATCACAGAACTTTTAGATGATAGTGTTTTAAAAAAACAAGATGATACATTTATCAAAACTCCGCTAAATCAAATAAACATAAACGATATTATAAAGCTTAGCATTGATGATAAAGTTTTAATAGACGGTATTATCACACAAGGAGAAGCAAGTTTTGACACAAGCCACATAACAGGCGAAAGCAAACCATTTAAAGCTAGTATAAATGATGAAATCATATCTGGCTATAAGCTAATAAATGGTTCTTGTGAGTATCAATGCACCAAAACCTTTGAAAACTCAACACTAAACAAAATCATTCAAACCCTAAATCAAACCCAAAAAAGCGGACTTGAAAAGCTAGTAAATAAAATTAGCTCTTATTTTACAGTTGGTATTTTTATGTGTTTTGTTTTGTGTTTTTTGTTTTGGATAAATAAAAGTAGCTTTGAAATAAGCCTTATAAATGCCATAAGTGTTTTAATTATAGCTTGTCCCTGTGCTTTAGCTTTAGCCACTCCGGTTTGCACTCTTGTATCTACAAATCTTGGTTTTAAAAATAAGATTTTATTTAAAAAATCAAGCGTTATTGAGGATTTAAGCAAATGCGATATGGTTTTATTTGATAAAACTGGGGTTTTAACAAATCCAAAACTTATATCAAAAATCAATTTAGATGAAGAAAAAAAGATATTATTAAAATCATTTTGTTCTTTATCAAACCACATAATATGCAAACAAATATATAAACACTTAAAAGATACAAAAGTAATAAATCTTGATTTATTTGCTGAAACAAAAGGATATGGAATAAGTGCAAAATATAAAAATATGAAGCTTTTAGGCGGCTCATATGAGTTTATGAAACAAAACAACATAAAAGCAAAAGAAGTTTTTAATACTCATTTTTATTTTGCTATAGATGATGTGGTGGTTGCATTGTTTGAGTTTGAAAATGTCGTAGATGATGGGGCAAAAAATCTTATAAATTACCTTGATAAAATAGGCATAAAAAGCGTAATTGTAAGCGGTGATAATGAAACTAGCGTTAAAGATACAGCAGAAAAACTAGGTATCAAATCATATCATTTTAGTTCCTTGCCACACGATAAACTAGAGATTATAAAAAACTACTCAAACTCACACAAAATCATCATGGTAGGAGACGGGGTAAATGACGCACTAGCACTTAAATACGCTCATGTTGGTATAAGCTTAAAAAACGCTAGTAATATCGCTATTGATTCAAGTGATGTTGTTTTTTTGGATAACAAACTAATAAGTTTAGAAAAAGCCATAAAACTTAGTAAAAAATGCTTTATAAAAATCAAACAAAATCTAGCTTTTAGCCTGATATATAATCTATGCGGAGTTTATCTAGCGTTTTGCGGGTTTATAAATCCGCTTTTAGCTAGTGTTCTTATGAGTTTAAGTAGCCTTGTTGTTGTGATAAATGCTTTAAGTATCAAAAGATTAAAGCTTTAAATTTCGTTTGTTTGGTGGTTTTTGTTTTGTTAAAGTTTGACAAAAATCCATTCAAGCCAACTAGACTAGAAAGTTAAGCGGGGCAGAGACTGCGTCCCGCTTTTATAATACCCTTTAGAGCTAAATTTCGTTTGTTTGGG
>CAZYDK010000078.1:0-6588 GCA_964646025.1 uncultured Campylobacteraceae bacterium
CCTATCGTATAGATACATACAGCAGCTATCACTATCCAAGCAGCATTTATGCTCTCGCCGTTATTAAGTGCAATAACGCCCATGCAAAACGCTCCAAGAACAGCTATAGCAACCCATAAAAGCTTTCTCATAGCTTCTCCTTAAATGTATTTATGAAATTATAAAAATTACATATAGCAGATAATCATATGGAAATTACTTTTATATGATATTAATTTGGTTAATTTATACGCAAAATCAATACTTTAGATACTTTTTGTAGCAATTATATAAATTTCGTTTGTTTGAAAACAAACGAAATTTAGTCTTATCTTTGCCAAGCTTTGGCATTTTTTATATCTAGTTTTTCTGGATGAAAAACTGGATTTTTACCTTCTTTTCTTTGTTTTTCATAATCTTTTAGAACTTTAAATAAAACTTTTCTCAAAGCCACAATAGACACTATATTTATAGCAGCTATAAAAAACATAGTAAAATCAGCTAAATTCCAAGCAAGTTTTATATCAAGCATAGAACCGATAAACACCATTAAAACAGCACTTGCCTTAAAAATATTTGCTATGAGCTTATCTTTTGTTAGATACTTTATGTTTGCATAAGCATAAAAATAATTTCCTATCAAAGAAGTTATAGCAAAAAGAACAATAGCAAAAGTTATAAAATGAAGCCCAAAACTACCAAAATACTCAACCATAGCACTTTGAACAAGTGGCATTGCGGTTTGGTGTAGTGGGTCTTTTTCATCTAATAAACCATATTTTAAATAAGAGTTTGAAAAAAGCACTAAAAATCCACTAGCAGTACATATAACAACATCTATAAAAACAGAAAAACTTTGAATAATACCTTGTTTTACAGGGTGGCTTGTGTGTGCTGCAGCAGCTGCGTTTGGGGCACTACCCATACCGGCTTCATTTGAAAAAAGCCCTCTTTTTATACCAATAACAATAGCACTCCCCATAAATCCACCAAAAATAGCTTCAAAATCAAAAGCACTACGAAAAATCATCAAAAACACATCAGGAATTTTCTCATAATTTATCACAATAGCAATAATTGCAAAACCTATATAAACAAAAGCCATGATAGGAACGATTAAGCTACTTGCTTTACCTATAACGCTTGATTTACTAAAAAACATAAAAGCTGAAAAAACAGCCAAAATAACGCCTATATAAAGCTTATAATCACTGCTATTATCAAAATATATAGCAAATGCAGATGTCATAGTTTGGCTTTGAAGACCATTAAATCCATAAGCATATGTAATAATCAAAAACACAGCAAAAAGCTGACCAAGCCACTTAATCCCAAGCCCTTGATGGATATAATACGCTGGACCACCCTTAAAGCCATGTTGCCCATCTTTTTGTTTATATACTTGAGCTAGAGTGCTTTCAACAAAAGCACTAGCCCCACCAACCAAAGCCATAACCCACATCCAAAAAAGCGCTCCCGCCCCACCGCTTACAACAGCAACGCTAATCCCAGCGATATTGCCAATGCCAACACGACTAGCAGTAGATATCATAAGTGCTTCAAAAGGACCTATTTGAGCTTTGTTGAACTTATCTTTTTTCTCTGTTAAAACTGAAAATGCATGAAATAAAAAACGAAATTGAACAAAACGAGTAGAAAAACTATAAAACAATCCAACAACTATAAGTAATATACTCAAAATATATGTATGTAAAAAACCATCTGCTAAACTAAGGTATTCATTAAACTTATCTAAAATCTCACCCAAATAAAACTCCTAAAATTAAAATCAAAGCAATGATTTTAATAAAATTTTATTTGATAAAAATAAAACCATATAACTAAATTTTTACTTAAAAGCTCTTATTTATATGGTTTTAAAGGTTTTAAGGATGGGATAAAAAACTGAATTTTATTTTTAATAAGCTTTATATATTTTCTAAATTTTGACTTTTTTACAACTTTAAAACCCTTTTGCGTAGAAGAGCTATCTATTATAGAAAAATCAACTAAAGTTGGAAAAAGTGCATAAAAATTAATATATTTTTCATTACTTGTATATAAATCAAAAGGTAAAAATATCTTTTGCATATGAGATAGAAGTCTTTTTGCACCATTTTTGGTTATATAATACCCATAAGCTCCATTCCCACGCCCAACAAGTCTTTTTATATGATAATTTTCAATTTGTAAATCAAATCTTAGCGAATAAGGACTTTCTATTCTAAAACCATCATCGCCATATGTTTGTCTATGATGTCCTAAAAGAAGTAACTCCAAATCTTTTGGAAATTTGTCTTTATGTTTTAAAAACCCAACCAATCTTTCATCAAAAATAGCATCATCTTCAAAAATCACAACATCGTCTAGCCCATCATTAAGCATTTTTTCAAGACATTTTTTATGACTTAAAGCACAACCTATCTCGCCAACCCAAAGCGGTCTTTTTCTGTATTTTTTTTGCTCTTTTTCATCTGCTACATTTTGTTCTATGTCTTCTTTACTTAGCTCTTTACCATAAACAGCTTTTATTATCTCATAATTAAGCCCTAAGCTTTCACATAAAGAGCTGATTTTTTCTTTTTTTTCTATATCTTTTTCAAGGTTGATTATAAAAAACTTCATCTTTTACCAAACAAACGAAATTTATGCAAAAATACCTTTTTTAGGACCACTTTTACCGTGGCATTCTTTGTATTTTCTACCACTTCCGCAAGGACAAGGGTCGTTTCTTCCAACTTTTTTACCATCAAGTTTATCGCTTATATTTTCGTTGCTGATTGCACCTTGATTTGATTGCTTTTGCTTTTGCTCTAGATTTGCCATATCTTCTTGAGCTTGTTCTTCACTTTTTAATTTGATTATATATAAAACCTTAATGCTTTCTGTTTTTATCTTCTCAACAAGCTCCATAAAAAGATTGTAGCTTTCTTTTTTATACTCAACAAGTGGGTCTTTTTGGTTATATCCACGAAGTCCAATACCAGTTTTTAGTATATCCATTTGATACAAATGCTCTCTCCAAGCGTTATCAAGCACTTGAAGATAAAGTATCCTTTCTATATGCTCTTTTTCTTCGCCTGGTAAAATACTCATTTTTTCATCATACTCATTTTTTAACTCTTGATTTAAAATCTCACTTGCTTCATGTAGCGATTTATCTTCATAATCTTGTTCTTTTATATCATAACCTATGTCTGATTTGACTTTGTTTGCAAGAGCCTTAACATCAACTTCTTCATCATTAATAGCAAAAGATACTAAATGATTTGCATATTCTTCTTGATTTTGCAAAACTTTAGATTTCATATCAAACTCACTATCTAAAATCTCATTTCTATATCTATATATAGTTTTTCTTTGCTCGTTTGCAACATCATCATATTCTAGTATATGTTTTCTACTTTCAAAGTGCATAGATTCTACTTTTTTTTGAGCATTTTCTACAGCACGAGTAACTATCTTACTTTCTATGCTCTCACCTTCTTCTATACCAAGTCTTGTCATAATAGCTTTTATCTTATCACCACCAAAAATACGAAGCAAATTATCTTCAAGACTTAGATAAAACCTACTCATACCAGGGTCGCCTTGACGACCAGCACGACCACGAAGCTGATTATCTATACGCCTACTTTCATGGCGTTCTGTTCCTATGATATAAAGTCCGCCTAAAGCTCTAACCTCATCATCTATTTTGATATCAACTCCACGACCAGCCATATTTGTAGCTATTGTTACAGCTCCTTTTTTACCTGCATCTTTTATGATATCTGCTTCTTGAGTATGGTTTTTAGCATTTAAAACATTGTGTGGAATTTTTGCTTTTTTTAGCATTTCGTGAAATACTTCACTTCTTTCAATGCTAGCAGTTCCCACTAAAACAGGTTGTCCTTTTTGGTTTGCTTTTATTATCTCATCAATTACAGCCTTAAACTTTTCATTTTGAGTTTTATAAATAAGGTCGTTCATATCTTTTCTAGCAATTGGAAGATTTGTAGGTATTGATATAACTTCAAGATTATAAATTTGAGAAAACTCTGCTGCTTCTGTTTGGGCTGTTCCTGTCATGCCAGATAATTTTTTATACATTCTAAAATAATTTTGATAAGTAATATCCGCTAAGGTTTGGCTCTCTTCTTGAATTTTTACACCTTCTTTTGCTTCAAGTGCTTGATGAAGACCTTCGCTAAAGCGTCTACCTTCACTTATACGACCTGTAAATTCATCAACAATTAAAACTTCATTATCACGCACCACATAATGAACATCTTTTTCAAAAAGATTATGAGCTTTTAAAGCTTGGTCTAATTGATGAGCTAAAATGGCATTATCAAGGCTATAAAGGTTATCCACACCAAAAAGCTTTTCTGCTTTTGCGATACCTTGCTCTGTTATAACTATGTTTCTGTTTTTTTCATCTGCTATAAAATCACCTGTTGGCTTTTGTTTTGTAGGGTCTTCTGGAGCTTCTCCACGCACCATTTGTTTTGCAACTTCATTTGCTTTTATATATCCATCTAAAGTTTTATTTGTAGGACCGCTTATAATAAGTGGCGTTCTAGCTTCATCAATTAAAATACTATCAACCTCATCAACTATAACAAAATTATGTTCTCTTTGGCATTTTTCTTCCATACTAAAACACATATTATCTCTTAGATAATCAAAACCAAACTCACTGTTAGTTCCATATACAATATCATTTGCATAAACTTCTTTGCGGTTAAAATGCTCTCCGCTTAAAAGCACACCAACGCTAAGACCTAAAAAGTTATATATAGCAGACATTTGCTCGCCATCACGCTTAGCAAGATAATCATTTACAGTAACAACATGAACGCCTTTTCCGCTCATAGCATTTAGCACAACAGCAGTTGTAGCAACAAGAGTTTTTCCTTCACCTGTTTTCATCTCTGCTATATTTCCATCATTTAAAACCAAACCGCCTATAAGCTGAACATCATAATGACGCATATTTAAAGTTCTTTTACTAACTTCTCTAACTATCGCAAAAACATCATTTATATAATCTTTTTCGCTTTTTCCACTTCTTACTTCTTCACGCATTTTATTAAATGCTTCTTTGATTTCATCATCGCTAAGACTTTCATACTTTGGCTCAAGAGCGTTGATTTTTTCTACTTGCTTTTTATAGCTTTTTACAAATCTGTCATTTTTTGTTCCAAAAATTGCTTTAAATATAGTTTTAACCATTAATCTACCTTTTAATTTTTCGTTGTATTATAAGGATTTTTATTTAAAAATAACAAAAGCAAGGAAGCATTTTATGAAAAAAATATTATTTTCATTAGCTTTAAGCGTATTTGCTTACGCTAATATAAACCTAAATGACATAAAAGCTGATTTTAAACAAACGATTTTTAAAGACAAGGCAAGTATAGTCTATACAGGCGAGTTGTTTTTTAAAGACAATAAAAATCTTTGGATTTACAAAACTCCAGCTGAGAAAAAAGTATATTTAAATGACGATTTAGTTGTGATAGTTGAAGATGAGCTAGAGCAAGTTATAATCCAAAGACTAAAAGATAAAATAAACATAACAAATATCTTAAAAAACGCTACTTTAAAAAAAGATAATCATTACGAAGCAAAATATCAAGACATAATATATGATATTTTTATAAAAGATGATAAAAATATCATCATAAGTTATAAAGATATAGATAAAAATAAAGTTTTACTAGAGCTATACAACACACAAAAAAATCAAAATCTACAAAATAGCATTTTTATACCAACATATCCAAGCACATATGACGAGGTGAAACAATGATTTACCTTTGGATAACTACATTTATATGGGCTTTTTCATTTCCTATCATAGGATATTTTGTTAGCGGAAAAATGGATAGTTATTTTGCTATTTTTATCCGTGCTTTTTTAGCTTTTTTAGTATTTTTACCATTTATAAAATGGCAAATACAAACAAGATTAAAGCTCACTTTTATGGGAATTGGTGCTTTACAAATTGGTTTTATGTATATGTTTTATTATAATTCATTTAAATACCTTAGCGTTAGCGAGGTAGCACTTTTTACAATATTTACACCATTTTATGTAAGTTTGTTTTATGATATGTTTTCTAAAAAACTAAGGCTTAAAAACCTACTTAGTATCAGCATAGCTGTATTTGGTGCCTACATCATAAAAAGTAGTAGCATAAGTGATGATTTTATCTTAGGTTTTGTGCTTATACAATGTGCAAATATAGTTTTTGCATTAGCGCAAAGCTTTTATAAATACTCATTCGAAAAACACAACCTTAGCTCACACAAAGAAGTATTTGGATACTTTTTTTTAGGTGCAAGTATAGTTAGTCTTTTAGCATTTTTTATCTTAGGTAAAACATCTTTAGTTCCAACTGACATTTTTTCATGGACAGTGCTAGTTTATCTTGGAGTTGTGGCATCATCTTTGGGGTATTTTTTATGGGGAAAAGGTTCAGTAATGGTAGATAGTGGAACCTTAGCTATGATGAATAATGCTATCATACCTGTGGCTATAATTGTAAATTTGGTATTTTTTAAAGTAGATACAAACTTATACACTCTTGCTATCGGTGTAACTATAATGATAATAGCTAGT
>CAZYDK010000079.1:0-6585 GCA_964646025.1 uncultured Campylobacteraceae bacterium
CATAAAAAGGCAACCGCATACATATATCTTGAAATTATTTGCAAAAAATTATATAGCCTTTGTGTTTTGCTACGATATATAAAAAGTAAAAATGTATTTAAAACACTCATAGCAAAGCAAAATAAAAAAACATTTAAAAAATTATCCTTACCTACTTCATATGCTTTAAATGTCTCTGTTTGATACATAAGATGAAAAAATAAAATAAATATGATTAAAAATACACTACTTGATAAACTAAGTTCCATAAATCTTTTTAATCCAAATCTAGCCTTAGCTACACCATCACGCAAAGCTACGCTAAAACAAAGCGTTGTGCCTAAAAAAACAAAAGTCTTTAAATAAATAAAAAAATTATCATTAAAAGACATAAAAAGCATAAACTCTGTTAGCAAATTCTTATTTGTCAGTAAAATCAAAGTAAAAACTACAAAACCAAGCTTAAAAAACACTACGATAAAAGCAAACATTCTAAGCCAAAAAACTCCAAAGCTAGGTCTATAATAGCCATTTGAGTATATATATCCAACAAAAAGCAAAATAAATACTAAAAGTTTTAAACCTATGGATATAATCACATTTGTGTTTTTTGCCATAACTTCTTCAAGACTATCATAAAAGATTATATTTGCACTAGTAAACAGCATACACAAAACATAAAAAATAACCAAAATCAAAATAAATGCTTTAAGTATAGATATCAAAGAGTGTGATTTTGGCGGTAAAACATTTTTATAAACTATAGTTATGATATACCATATAATGACACAAACATTAACCGCTATAATGTAGCTACCCACCACTGGAGTAAGTGGCAACATAATCACCAAAAACAAAGCTATACATAAAGTGAGATTGTTTGCTAAGTTTAGTAAATGAGGCGGGGTTTTTTTAAAATAACCCAAAATACTAAAAATGATAAAGCTAAAAAGCAAACCATATAAAAATACATTTACATAAAATGTTGCATTCTCATCTGAATTACTCGTGTGGGGCAATAAAAATATTTTCATAATTTCTTCTAAAATTGCCTTAAAAGCTGTGCTTGTAGGAGCAAAGTTATAGCCAAAAACTAAAGCATTTAAGCCTATAAAAACTAAATGAGCAAGCAAAAACATAGTAAGATAAAAACCAAAAGATATTGATTTAAAAAGTCTCATACATTCCCTTTTTTTGTGATTTTGAAAAATTATATCAAATTATAAAGGTTTTAATTTGTATTTAGAAAGAAAATATCTTATAAATTTCGTTTGTTTAAATACTAGCTTGGTATATCTTAGTTTAATAAAAGTTTGTTATAGTTATATCAAATATCATTTTAAGGAGTTATTATGAAAAATGTTGGAATTTTTTACGCTACAAAAGGCGGCACTACAAAAGAATTTGCAGAAATCATAGGTGCTAAAATTGGTGCTGATGTTATAAACATCAAAGATGTTGAAGTATCTGTTTTGGGTGATTATAAAACTGTGGTTTTGATGAGCTCAAGCTACTTTTTTGGTGCTTTAGCAGAAGATTGGGGAAGCAAAGTAAAGCTTTTAAATACTGTTGATTTTAGTGATAAAAATGTGGCTATCGTTGGTGTTGGCGGTCAAGAAAGACATCCTGATAGTTTTTGTTCTGGTGTGGCTGATTTTTATGATAAATTAGCTTTTAGCGGTGCTAGATTTATAGGGGAAGTTTGCTCAAAAGACTATAAATATACATTCTCAAGACTTCAACACGGTTCTTCATTTAGAGGGCTTTGTCTTGATAAAGCAGACGGAGATAAAAACATAGCTAGAATTGATGCTTGGGTAGAAAGCATTAAAAAATATTTATAATTTTTACCGCAAACAAACGAAATTTAGTTTCAAATTTCGTTTGTTTAGCTCATATAATTTGAAAAAACTATCATTTTATTTTCTTCATTTGTTTGTATACTAAAGCTATCTGATAACGCTTCGTTTAATGTTCCGCTAAACATATATTCAAATTTAAAGTTTTTTAGTGGATATTTAAGGTTTGATGAGTTAAAAACAGCATTTTTATCGGTGCAAAAAAGTGAGATTTGCTGTGATTTATGGGATTGTTTTGTAAAACTTCCTTTGTAGCATATAAATTCCCCAAAATTACTTTGTAGCTTAGTTAGTGTGTGCGGGGCTATATCTTTAAAGTATTCAAGATAAAAAATATTTCCCATATGATGGTCGTCTCTAAGTCCTGCAGCACAAACAATTGTAATAGATGAAAATCCAAGCTCTACAGCTTTTAAAAAGGCTTTACATAAGTCGTTTGTGTTTTGCTCTGTGATTTGTATAAGGTTTTGATTTTGTAGATTTTTAGTGTCAATGCTATCAAAATCCCCTATTCCGATGTCAAATTTTATGTTATGTTTAGCTAGTTTGTTACAAGCACCATCGCAAGCTATGATAAAATCGGCGTTTTTTATGCTATCAAGTGGGATTTTATGAGTTGCAAATTCTCCGTTTGCAACTATTACGCAAGTTTTTTGATTTTGCATACAATTCCTTAAGTTTTTAAGGTAGTTTAATTTTAAAACATTAAAAACATTTAAAATAATAACTATTTTAAGGATAAATTATACTTTTTTGTATAAAATTAGCGTTTTTATTAATTTTACCAATTTGGAGGTCTAAAATGGCTTTGGATTCGGCAACAAAAGCTGAGATTATCAGCAAGTACGCTAGAAAAGGTGGCGACACAGGTTCGTCTGAAGTGCAAATTGCATTACTTACAAAAAGAATTGAAGTTTTAACAGAGCACTTAAAAGTTTATCAAAAAGATTTTTCATCTCGTTTAGGACTTTTAAAGTTAGTTGGTCAAAGAAAAAGACTACTAAAGTATCTAAAAGCTAATAAATACGATACTTACACAAAACTTATAGCTGAACTTGGTATCAGAGATAAGTAATACCTCCCCCTTTAAGGGGGCTTAATTTTATGATTTACTGCGAACAAGATTTAAATATAGACTTTTTACTACCAATTAAAAATCATCTTACAGATAAGAACATAGAACTTGTTTTTGTTGATGATGATAGTATGCAAGAGATTAATCTAAACACAAGAGGTTATGATAAAACAACAGATGTTTTAAGCTTTCCATATGAAAATGATTTTAATGCAGAAAGCCTTTTAGGTAGTATAGTTATAAATACAGATATGGCAAAAAAAATATCATCTGAGCTAGGACATAGTTTTGAAGATGAAATCAAACTTCTTTTTATACATGCTATGCTTCATATCTTAGGTTATGACCATGAGTGTGATAATGGAGAAATGAGAGAAGAAGAAGCTAAGCTTATGAAAATTTTTAACCTACCAAAAAGTTTAATCATAAGAACATTAGAATAACAACAAAAACAAATTAATTTATTTGTAGTTTTTTGTTTTAATGTTTGCAGGTTTTTTGCTGCAAGCATTAATCATCACAAGCTTTTATTAAAAAGGTCTTTAGCGTGAATATATGTCGTATCAAATACTTTTAAGTTTTTAAAATCACTTTCATTTATAAGTAAAGAAATTTCTGTACAAGCTAGTAAAATAGCATCTATATTGTTTTGTTTGTTAATTATGTTGATATATTTTTCTTTTGATGATGATGTGATTTTATTTTCACAAAGCTCATTAAAAATAATATCATTTATGGTGGTTATGTCATCATCGTTTGGAATTACCACATTTATATCATTTTGAGTTATGATTTTTTTATAAAAATCTTCTTTCAATGTATATTTTGTGCCTAAAAGTAAAATGTTTTTTATGTTGTTTGATTTTAACTCTTGCACGCAAGATTTTGCTATGTGTATAAATGGAATTTTTATGCTATTTTGAATCTCATCTGCAACTTTATGCATAGTATTTGTGCAAAGCCCTACTATATCAGCTCCTGCTTTTTCAAGTTTTCGTGCTTCTGCGCTTAAAATTGTAGCCGCTTCTTGCCAATTATTATCTTTTTGGCATTGCTCTATCTTGCTAAAATCTACACTTGAAATTAAAATTTTAGCCTTACTTAAAGACTTAAAATGCTCTTGCGAAAATTCATTTATAAGTTGGTAGTAGGTTATGGTACTAGCGTAGCTCATACCACCAATTAAGCCTATTGTTTTTGACATTTACATTCCTTTTTACTTATTTAAACAAACGAAATTTAGTATTTTAGCTTTAAAACAATATGTTTTTATAGCGCTTAAATTTCGTTTGTTTACCCCCCCCTTTTTTTTTCTTTTATTCGCCTAAAGCTTTTTTAGCGTAACTTATACCTAAATCATAAGCTTTAGCGTTAGCGTCGCGAGTTTTTGCTGGAACTTTGCTTAGCATCACTTCTTTTACTTTGTTTGTATCCATGCATTTACTCATATAAACAGCTATTGCAAGAGCAACAACTGATTGAGTAGCTACGTTTCCAACTTCATCTTTAGCGATTGTGATGATAGGAATTTCAAAAATGCGGTATTTTTTATAATCTTCTTCACTTGGTTTTACCAAATTTGGCTCAACAACGATTATACCGCCTTCGCAAACTCCGTCTTTAAAACCTTTATAACCCTTTTGAGCGGTTGAAAGCATAAAGTTAATTTCTCCTTCAACAGCATAAGGGAAAAGTATTTCTTTATCATCTAAAATGATATCAACTTTTGTAGGACCACCACGAACTTGCGATGTATATGTACTAGCTTTTATAGCATATCCACCCTCTTCTATCCAAGCAGCTGCTAAAATTTCAGCCGCTGTGATAACGCCTTGTCCGCCTTCTCCACCAAATCTTAGTTGATGTTTCATTTTACACCTCCTAGATTGTTTAAATCTACCATTCTGTTTTCTTTTGCAGCACGGCGAACTTCTTCATAGGCAGTGCAATACTCAGGTTTTGTTTTGTTTTCATATAAAATTCCTGTTGGGAATTTATCTACTTTTTCTTCATCGCTTAGCTTATCGTATGCACTTTTATCTACAATTCTTGATTTTATCCACTCAAGCGTTTGAACTGCTTCGCCCATTTTATTTTTACGACCTAAGTTGATATGGCAGTTACTAAAGCAGTCAATGAAACTATAACCTTTATGGCTCATAGCTTTATAAATCATATTTTCAAGTTTTGTTGGCTCTATAACATTACCACGAGCAACAAAGCTAGCTCCAGCAGCTTTTACAAGCTCACAAGCGTCAAAGTTAGGGTCTATGTTACCATACTGAGCTGTAACTGTGTAAAACCCTTGTGGAGTCATAGGGCTTGTTTGAGAGTTTGTAAGACCATAGATAAAGTTGTTTATCATTATGTGAGTTAAATCTATGTTTCTTCTTGCCGCATGAATTAAGTGGTTACCACCAATAGCAGTTGTATCTCCATCTCCTGTTACAACGATTACATGTTTTGTAGGATTTGCAAGTTTTATACCTGTTGAGTATGCTAAAGCACGACCATGTGTTGTATGAACTGTGTTGCAGTTTATGTATGAACTCATACGACCGCTACAGCCGATACCACTTACAACACAAACATCATTCATATCCCAGCCCATTTTTTCAATAGCACGGATTATACATTTTAAAACAACACCATCACCACAGCCCCAACACCATTGTGTAGGCATTTTATCTACTCTTAAATAATTACTATAATCAAAAGCCATTAGAAACTCTCCTTTACTTTTGCCTCAATCTCACTTGGAGTTATAGGGCGACCATTTGCTCTATGTAAACTAGCAAAATCATCTCTTTTACTTGCTCTTTGAATTTCTTCTAAGTATTGTCCCATATTTAGCTCAGTTACTAAAATCTTTTTAAATCTTGAGCAAACTTCAGCTATCTTTTTTTCATGAACTGGATATAAAGTTATAGGTCTAAATAAACCAACCTTATAGCCTTGCTCTCTAAGTCTAGCAATTGCTTCTTTTGCTGCACGAGACACGCTGCCATAAGCTATGATACAAATATCAGCATCATCTAGCTTATATTCTTCAAAAAGTGCCATTTCGTCTACTTTGTTTTTGATTTTGCCGATAAGTCTTCTCATGTTATAATCAACGATTTTACCATCTTCGGTAGGAAAACCTATATCTCCATGATGAAGTCCTGCTACATGGTAGCGGTAACCTTTAAAGAATGGATTAAGTGTAGCTGGTTCATCCATATCTGCTTTATATGGTTTATAATCTTTTGGGTCTCCTGTAAATTCACGGCGTGGCTCAATATGAATATCTTTTAAATCAGGTAAAATAGCTTTACCATTCATATGTCCAACCGTTTCATCCATTAGTAAAAACACTGGAGTTGAGTATTTGTTAGCGTAGTTAAATGCTGTTATTGTTAAATTGTAGCTTTCTTCAAGACTTGCAGGAGCTATAGCGATACTAGCTATATCACCATGACTTGGGCTTTTTGCTTGAAATAAGTCGCTTTGTGCAACACGAGTTGGAAGACCAGTTGATGGACCACCACGCATAACGTTTACTATAACAATTGGAATTTCTGCTATATACGCAAGTCCGATTTGCTCTGATTTAAGGCTAATTCCTGGACCACTACTTGCAGTCATAGCTTTTGCACCACTCATAGCAGCACCTAAAGCAACGCTAATTCC
>CAZYDK010000080.1:0-6545 GCA_964646025.1 uncultured Campylobacteraceae bacterium
AAACAAACGAAATTTGGTTGTTTGTATTAAAATTATGTGTTTTGATTGTGTTTTGTGTGATTTATTTACCCCACCCCATTTTAATGTTTATTTTAAAAGTTCAGCCGCATCAAAGTAAGGCATACCAAATTGTTCAGCCGCTGTTTTTAAAGCTATCTTTCCACCATAAGCATTTAGTCCCATAAGTGCTCCTGGCATAGAAAGTGCAGCTTTTAATCCTTCATTTGCTAGTTTTAAAACATAAGGCAAACTCTCTCCAGAGTAAGCTATACTTGATGTTCTAGCTACAACACCTGGCATATTTGGAACGCCATAGTGTATGATACCATCTACCTCATAAGTTGGGTTATCATGCTCTGTTTGATGTATAGTTTCTATACACCCACCTAAATCTGCCGCCACATCAACTATCACACCACCTTTATTCATAAGCTTTAAATCTTCTTTTAGCATTATGCGTGGAGTTTGAGTTCCTGTTACAAGCACAGCACCTACTACACCATCAGCGCCTGTTACAGCTTTTTTTACGTTTTCTCTAGTTGCATAAAGTGCTTTTACGCGGTGGTCTATTACAAGCGGGTGGTTTAAAAGCTTGTGCATATCTATATCAAGCACAGTTACATCAGCACCCATACCTACAAGCACTCTAGCAGCGTTCATACCAACAACACCACCACCAAGAACAACAACTTTTGCAGGAGGTGTTCCACAACTTCCACCTATTAGTATTCCACGACCACCTTTGTGGGTGCATAGTAAATCAGCTATGATTTGAGCTGCTAGTTTTCCAGCTATCTCACTCATAGGTGCTAAAACAGGGAAATTTCCTTTTGGTCCAGGAATTGTTTCTCCGCAAAAGCTTGTTACACCGCTATCCATTAAAGCTTGAGCTAATTCTTTTGAGTAAGCAAGGTCTAAAAAGCTATATAAAGTCATATCTTTTCTAAGATATTTATACTCAGGCTTAAGTGGCTCTTTGCACTTTACTACAAGCTCAGCCGCCCAAGCTTCTTCAGGTGTGTTTACAACTTTTGCACCTGCTTTTATATAGTCTTCATCAGTAAAACCAATTGCTGTTCCTAAATCTTTTTCTACAAGTATTGTGTGGTTGCCACTTTTTGCTAAAACTGCAACATCATCAGGCACTAAGCCAACTCTATGCTCATGGTTCATTGTTTCTTTTGGAATACCAATAATCATAAAAACTCCTTTAAAATTTATAAGTTGTATATATCTTACACATAAAAACATAAAATAAATTAAAGTTAAAAAGTGGATAAAAAATCAAAATCGTCTTATTTAGGTAAATGTGTAATAAATACACATATATATAAAACCTAAACTTTATTAATGTAAAAACAAGTTATTTTTATCTAAATCATTTTTATACTTAAAATAAATTAATTTTAAGGATTGCATTATGGATACAGCTAATGTAGAAGCCGTAAGCTTTATGAAACAGTTTGAAAGTGTCGTTGGTTCTATAAATGATTTTATAGCAACTTATTATTTTGTGTTTTTACTTGTTTTTGTGAGTATATTTTTGACATTTTACTTTAAATGGCCACAATTTTCTTTGGTAAAAGATTTGCCAAAAACACTAACAGAAAAAGATGAAAATGCCAAAGGCAACAAAGAACATATAAGTCCTTATGAAGCACTTATGATAAGTATGGCTACTAGGGTTGGGGTTGGTTCTATTGTTGGTATAGCTTTAGCAGCTATTCAATCAGCACCTGGTGCACTTGTTTGGATATGGTTTGTTGCATTTTTTCAAGCGTCTTTGTCTTTAGCGGAAAACACACTAGCTCAGCTTTATAAAGTGCCAGATGGCAATGGTTTTAAGGGTGGTCCAGCGTATTATTTAAAATACGGTTTAAAAGCTCACAACACAGCTATATTTTTTAGTGCTTGGATGGTTATTACTTGTGTGGCTTTTGTTGGGATTTATTCAAATACAGCTCAAGATACAATAGTTGGTCTTGTAAAAACTTATAATATTAGTCTTGATGGTTTTAAATCTATGTTGCCTAGTTTTTTAACTAATGTTGAAAATGGAGAAGTGAAGTTTTTACTAGCTGTTTTGATGTCTACTTTTGCCGCTGTGATGTTTTTTGGTGGCTCTAGATTTATTGCTAAGTTTACAAGTTATGTTACTCCGCTTATAGCTCTTAGTTATGTTGTTTTAGTAACTATCGCTGTATTTATGAATATAGAGCAAACTTCAAAAGTGTTACATATTATCTTTAGCACGGCTTTTGATTTTGACGCTATTTTGGGTGGTTTTGCGGGTAGTGTTGTGGTTATAGGTATACAAAGAGGTCTTTTTGGTAATGAAGCGGGGCTTGGCTCTACACCAAATACAGCTTCTTCAGCCCACACTAGCCACCCTATAAAGCAAGGTATAGTGCAAATGTTTTGTGTTTTTGTAGATACTTTGGTTATAACTGGTTCTATGCTTTTAGTGGTTTATAGTCCTACATATTTAGCTGGTATAGCAGAAGGAACTACTCCTATGTGGCTTATACAAAGTGCGATGAATGATTATTTTGGAGATTTTGGAAAAATCTATATAAGTCTTGTGATAGTTGCTCTTAGCTTTAGTGTAACTATAGGAGCATATTTTGCAACTATTATGAATGTAAAGTATGTAAGTGATAAACCCATTTTTATAAATATTTTTAGAATACTTATGATTGTAGCTATTGCTAATGGTATTTATGTAGCTATAGAGATAGTTTGGGCTGTTGGAACTATAATTATGTCTATTTTAGCTACTATAAATATCATAGCTTTATTGCTTTTATTTAAAGTTGTGAAAAAAGTTTTAGATGATTATATGGATAAAAGACGCAAAAACCTACCACTTGATTTTAAAGCAGATGATGTAGGTATAAAAGACACTATGGCTTGGTAATTTTGGGTGTAAAATATATCAAACAAACGAAATTTATATAAATTTCGTTTGTTTTAAGGTATTTTGGTTACTTTTTGTAACTAAAATTAATTTTTTGATTTTTTTATTTGTTTTTATATGTTTAGAATTTTGTTTTTAGGTAGTATTTTATTTAGTATTTTTAAGGAGGTATTAGATGGTAAAAAAACTAAATAAACTGAGGTCACTTTAATTCTGCTTTTTCTTTCTTTTTAATTTTCACATTTTTTAGTTTTTATTTTTTATTTTTTTAATTTTTATTGTTAAAGGATAGTTTATGAAAAAGATTATTTTAGGTTTAATCTTTGCATTGTCTTTGCATGCACAAAATGTTTATAAAGTTGGCGTTTCTCCTGGTTATCCACCATTTGAGTATAAGCAAGATGGTAAGCTTGTTGGTTTTGATATTGATTTGGTTGAGATTATCGCTAAGGAGCTTGGGATTAGTGTTGAGTTTGTAGAAATGGATTTTGATGGGCTTATATCAGCTCTTAAAATGGGAAAAATTGACATCATCGCATCAGGTATGTCAAAAACTCCACAACGAGCAAAAAGCGTTGAGTTTACAAAGCCTTATTATGATAGTGTGAATTACTATGTAAAACATAAAGATAACACTAGTTTAAACTCAATCAAAGATTTAGAAAAAGGAACAAAAGTTGGTGCTCAGCTTGGAACTTTACAAGCAGATGAGATAAGTAAGATTAAGGGTGTAACACCGTTTTTAAACACCGAGCATATGGTTTTTATAATGGCTACTAAACAAAAACAAATTGATGCTTTTGTTTTAGAATCTGCTGTTGCAAAAGGCTATATGAAAAAATACGATGATTTTGAAGTTTTTGCAAAAAAGGCTATTGATGGGGAAGGGATTAGCATAGCTTTTAAAAAAGGAAATGTAAAACTAGCAAAAGAATTTGATGAGGTCATAGATAAATTAAAGTCAAATGGTGTTTATGATGAGCTTTTGAAAAAATATGATTTAGTTTGGTAAGGAGATAAAATGAAAATAGTTTTAGCATATAGTGGTGGACTTGATACATCGGCTATCATTCCTTGGCTTAAAGAAAATTATGAAAATGCGGAAATTTATGCTTTTGTTGCTGATGTGGGACAAGATAGAAGTGACCTTGAAGGTATAGAGCAAAAGGCTATTTATTCTGGTGCAAAAGAATGTAAAGTAGTAGACCTTAAAGAAGAGTTTATAAAAAATTATATTTATCCTACTATTTTTACCGGTGCTATGTATGAGGGTGTATATCTTTTGGGGACTTCTATGGCTAGACCTGTGATAGCAAAAGCTATGGTTGAGTATGCTCTAAGCGTAGGAGCTGATGCTATAGCTCATGGTGCTACAGGAAAAGGAAACGACCAAGTAAGATTTGAATACACGATAAATGCCCTAGCCCCACATCTTAAAATCATAGCTCCGTGGAGAGTTTGGAGTATGAAATCTCGTGGTGATTTGCTTGATTATCTTGCTAGTAAAAACATAAAAACAACAGCTAGTAAAGAAAAAATCTATAGCAAAGACGCAAACCTTTGGCATGTATCAACAGAAGGTGGTATGCTTGAAGACCCAGCAAATTCTTATGATAGTGATAGTTTTGTAGGCGATGTTTTAAACTCACCAAATGAGATAGAAAAAGTAAAACTTAGCTTTGAAAAAGGTTATTTAGTAGCTATAAATGATGAAAAAGTTGGGCTTTTAGATGGACTAGATAAGCTTAACAAGCTAGGTCTTAAACATGCCATAGGAAGAGTTGATATGGTGGAAAATCGCCTTGTAGGGCTTAAATCTCGTGGGTGCTATGAAACACCAGGCGGAACTATACTAAATACCGCAATTAGAGCCTTAGAACAACTTGTGCTAGATAGAGATAGTTTAAAACTACGCATTAGCTTAGGTCATGAGATGAGTTATTTAGTATATGATGGAAAGTGGTTTAGCACAACGCTTAAAGCCATTTGTAAAGCTTGTGAAGTGTTTTCTGATGAGCTTTGTGGTGATGTTGTTATGGAGCTTTATAAGGGTTCATGTATGGCTGTTAGCAAAAGCTCTAAAAATAGTATTTATAGTGCTGAGTTTGTAACTTTTGATGAAGATGAGGTTTATAATCAATTTGATGCGGAAGGCTTTATAAAGCTTTTTAGTCTTCCTGCTAAAATCAAAGCACTTAAGAAAAAATAATCAAGCCCCATTTTGGGGCTATTTAGGAGATAGTATGAGTAAAAAACCTTGGGGTGGTAGATTTTCTTTAGCTACTGATGAGCTAGTAGAAAAATACAATGCCACAATTTTGATTGAACCTAGACTTGCTGTGTATGATATACAAGGTAGTATAGTTCATGCAAAAATGCTTGCAAAACAAAACATCATTACTTATGGTGAAGCAAAAAGTATATGTGAGGGGCTAGAGAAGATACTTTTAGAGATAAAAAATGATGAGTTTATATATAGTATAAAAGATGAAGATATACATATGGCTATAGAAAAGCGTCTTATACAAATAGTTGGAGATGTAGGCAAAAAGCTACACACAGCAAGAAGTCGCAACGACCAAACCACGCTTGATTCTAAGCTACATATGAGAATGTATATAAAAACGATTTTACCATACCTTACAAAATTACAAGAATCGTTTTTATCTCAAGCACAAAACAACCTTGACGCTATAATGCCAGGTTTTACACATCTTCAAACAGCCCAACCCGTGCTTTACTCGCATTATATAATGGCTTATTTTTGGATGATACAAAGAGATAAAACAAGATTTTATGACCTTTACAAAAGGCTTGATGAATGCCCTTTAGGCTCTGCGGCACTTGCGGGAACTACATTTGATATAGATAGGTTTTTTACTTCAAACGAGCTTGGATTTACTAAACCTACAGAAAATAGCATTGATAGCGTAAGTGATAGAGACCATATGATGGAGTTTTGCTCGGTGGCGGCTATTTGTTTTACTCATTTTTCAAGACTTTGTGAAGAGCTTATAATTTTTACATCAAATGAATATAAGTTTATAGAATTAAGCGATGATTTTTGCACCGGTTCAAGCATAATGCCACAGAAAAAAAATCCTGATGTTTGCGAGAAAATGCGTGGAAAGACAGCTAGAATGTTAGGCAATCTTATGTCTATACTAAGCGTGATGAAAGGTTTGCCGCTTGCTTATAACACCGATATGAGCGAAGATAAAACACATGTTTATGATAGCATGGATACGCTTTTTGATAGCGTGATAATACTAGCTAAAATGATAGATAAAATGACTATAAATAAGCAAAATATGTATAATGCAGCGGCAAATGGGTTTTCTAATGCTACGGATTTAGCGGATTATTTGGTTAGAAAGGGGATTGCTTTTAGGGATTCTCATGAGATAGTTGGAAAGCTTGTAGCTTATGCTATAAATAAAAACAAAAAGCTAGAAGAACTAAGCCTTGATGAGTATAAAAAGCATTGTGATAAAATAGAGCAAGATATATATGAAAATATAACTTTAAGTGCTTGTATAAATGCTAGAAACTCATATGGTGGAACATCTTTAGATATGGTAAAACTACAAATAAAAAACGCCAAAACTTTACTAGAAAATCAGCCAAA
>CAZYDK010000081.1:0-6467 GCA_964646025.1 uncultured Campylobacteraceae bacterium
ATAGGTGCGATAGCTTTCCACTTTTATTCACTTCGTATGCCACATGTAAATAACGAAATATCTGAAGAACTTGATTTTGAGCTTGAAGCTGAAAAGTATTTAGCTGGTAATAAAAAAGAAGCTAAAGTTATAGCTTTTTGGCCTGACTTTTTATGTAAAGATTTATTTTACATAAGCTTATTTATGATTTTTTACTTTTATTTGGTTTGTTTCCATTTTGATTTTGCTATGGACCCAATCAACTTTGACCCAGCAGACCCATTAAAAACACCACCACACATTTATCCAGAGTGGTACTTTTTATGGAGTTATGAAATCCTTAGAGGCTTTTCTTATGAAGTTGGTCTTGCTTGTTTTGGTATAGCTCAAGTTATATTTTTCCTGTTGCCATTTTTAGATAGGTCTGATGTTGTTGCACCTGCACATAAGCGTGGAGCATTTTTTGTATGGTTTTGGTTGCTTCTTATAGATATGATTGTTCTTACAATTTATGGAAAACTACCTCCTGTAGGTTTTAATAATACAATTGCTACGATTGCATCTGTAACATTTTTAGCGCTTTTAATAGTTGTATTACCTATCATTACATTAATGGAAAGAAAGGCTAAGTAATGAAAGAGTTAAAAATATTTTTAATTTTGGTAATTTTTACAGGTATAGTTTATTATGGAGTTGAACCTTATGCACATTCTCAAATGCAAGAAAGTGTTCCACATGCAAATTTTGATTTTGAGCAAGAAGATAAAAGTTTTGCAAAAGATAGTTTGGCTAAAGCTGAAGCTGAATTAGCAGAAAAAAAAGTGGCTTATGAAAGCAATAAATCTGATAGCGATTTAGAAAAAGCCTTTAATAACGCTAAAGAAAAAGTTGACTATATAAAAGCTGAAATTGATGCGCTTGATTTAATGTGGGCAAATGCAAATGTTGTGATGTCTAAAAAAGGCGATAGTGAAAATGGTGCTGCGGCTATAGATGAACTAGCATGTACTGGCTGTCATAAAATTAGCGTTGATGATAAAAAAGACGCTGGCTATGCTTTAAATGTTACTGGTTTTATCAATCCTGATTTAAGTCTTGCTGGTAAGATTTATGATAGTAAATTTTTAGCTGCACTTGTTTTAAATCCGGCTTTAGCTATGAAAAATAACCATAAGTTCAATGATGAAAATCCACACCCTATGAGTGCTTTAATGCTTGAAGATGAGAATGGCAAAATAAATGATGATGAAGCACAAAAAGTTGCTGATATGATAGCTTACTTAAAAGAAGTGGCAAAAAAAGCTGACGCTAAATATGAAGAAGAAGCTAAGGCTATCATGAAAGAAAAGAAAGTAGAAGATGGTGCTGAGATTGAAAAATTTGTGACTTTTTACAAAGAAAAACAAGCTTTTTTAAACGCTTGTGCTAGATGTCACGATATGAGATATGATGGATTAAATAATAATCTTGTTGATAAGGATGCTTTTGCTAAATATCAAGAAGATGGCACTGGCGAACATATGCTAGAGTATGCTAAAAATAAAGCTGATTTAGTAGCTTATATGGGTTCAAATCCACCTGATTTATCTATCATTATTCGTGCTAGAAGCACTGATTATTTAAATGATTTTATCAACAATACTCAAAAGCTTCTTCCAGGAACTGCTATGCCAAGAGTGGGTTTAAATAAACAAGGACAGGAAGAAGTTATGAGCTATCTTGAAAAAGTTGGCGATAGTAAAAAAGTTGAGCGTGAAGATTTAGGTGTTAAAATTATGATTTATTTTGTAATTTTAGCGATTTTTGCTTGGCTTTGGAAAACTCGCATTTGGAGAGATTTACATTAATTTTTTAGACCGAGTTTGATACTCGGTCTATTCTACTTAAAACTACTTTAATACTATCATCACCAATTTATTATATACTTTGATTGTTATTTTATTTTAAGGAAATTTAATGCTAAAAAAATTATTTATATTTTTAATATCTATCATATTTTTTATAGGTTGTGCTAGTAAAAATGCAGATAATGCTTTTATAAATTCTTGTAGCAATGATGATTTAGATTCTTGTTTTGATTTGGCTATGTCACATTACAAAACCGAAAAAAACAAAGGCTATAATAAAACTCTTGATATTTTAGATAGCAGTTGCAATAAAGAACACGCAAAATCTTGTGCTTTTTTGGGATATTTGTATTCTAAAGATGATATAAATATAACTCAAGATTATAAAAAATCTTTTAATTTATCTAAAAAAGCTTGTGATTTAGGAGATGGGTCTGGTTGTTATAATGTTGGGGTGATGTATGATAGGTCTTTAGGTGGTGTTGTGTATGATGAGCAAAAAGCAAATTATTATTATGATTTAGCGTGTAGTAAAAATAACGCTAAAGGTTGCTATAATCTAGCGATATATTACAGTGAGAGAAAATCACTTTTTAAAGATAATGAAAAAGTTTTAAACTTATATGAAAAAGCATGTAAATTAAATGATAAAGATGCTTGTTATAACTTAGCTTCTATATTTTATCAAGGAGAATATACAAAAAAAGATTATATAAAAGCTGGAGTTTTATGGCAGAAAGCATGTGATTTTGGTGACGATAGAAGCTGTTTTGCTATAGCAAAAATGCATTTAAACGGAGATGGGTTTCATCAAGATTATTCAAAAGCGAAAGTATATTTGGATAAGCTTTGTGTAAATGCTAATTCTGCTGGTTGTTATGAGCTTGGACAGATGTATCTAAATGGATACGGTGTTAAAAAAGATATTGAAAAATCTTTAACATATATTAAAAAATCTTGTTCGCTAGGAGAGGAGCAAGCTTGTGATATATATAAGGAAATAGTCAGTAAGTTGCAGTAAGAAAGCTATATGAAAATTTTTAAAAAATATTTATTATTTATCGCCATTTGTATTGTATCTGTTAATGCAGATGTTTATTGCGATGGCGAGATGCCCTGTGTAACAATACAAACAAATGATGATATAAACCAAGATGTATTAAATAATCCTACGCATAATATAGGGGATATAGATTATAACTCATTAGTATTTAATGCTAATTTTTATAATGATATGATAGGTTATTTTATAGGTGATAACAACACATTTAAAGAAAATATGTTCAATTATGGAATGATTGAAGGTAATGACAATATTTTTGAAAAAAAAGTCATTAACGATGGTTATTTTTATGGTAAAAACTTTATTATAAAAGGTGGGTTTGAAAATAAATATGATGGCTTTGTTGATGGTAGCGGTCACACTTTTGGAGATATAAATTCTATTAATGATAAGTTTGATAATTTTGGGTTATTGTATGGTGATTATATAACATACAACTATGATTTTTTTAACAGTGGTGATAATGGTTTTGTATTTGGAGAATTTCATACATTTAATAAAAATTTTCAAAATGATATAGGTTCTGTTGTCGTTGGTATAGGATATAAATTTAATGGTAGTATGACAAATGAAGGTGAAATGTATTCTAACGCTTTTATTGAAGATGATAAATTTGTATTTAATTCTGATGTTATAAATCGTGGTTATATGCATGGTAATTATAGTGATTTCAATGGTAGCGTAGAAAATTTTGGTGAAATTTTTGGCAAATACAATACATTTTTAAAACTTACAAATCATGGTGATATTTATATAGATGGTATTACTGTTAAAGGCGATACTATAAATGGTAGCTTTAGTGAAGCTATATTGTTAGATGCTAATGATATAGCACCTACTATTTATGGAGAAAACAATACTTTTAATGGTAAGGTTTCAAATTATGCAATGTTGCTTGGAAGCAATGTTTCATTTAATGATGGTGTTGTTAACGGATATGGTGGTTGGTTAATTGGTGATAATTTTATTTTTAATAAAAGTGTCCAAAATGATGAATTTGGAGATATTGTAGGTAGCAATTTTGTTTTTAATGAAAAAATTATAAATAAAGGCACCATAGATGTTTTAGGCGGCTCATTAAAGGGTATGGATAATAGCGGCACCGTTTCTTTAGAAAATTATTTTATTGATGGTGATATTAGTAATGCTGGTAGTATTAGCATTAATAGAAGTTTTATAAAAACAAATATCACTTCAAATCAGGCAGATAAATCATCGTTAATTTTAAATTATACACAAAGCAAATCTCAATTAATTTCATCTAGTGATATAGATATTGATTTTAGTAAAATCTACAGTAAGGATATAATTGCTTGGGATAGCTTTACTGTTGATAAATCTTTGATACTTACAAAATCAATTACAGCAGATAGTATCAAATCATCTCATAGTGTGTTGTGTGGAAAAATTAGAGCTAATACCTTGAACGCTAATGATAGTATATTTATGTTATATCAAGATAGAAACAAATCTTTGCTTGACGGTTTTGGTGGGAGTATTGTTGTTTATGATGACATAAGCGGCAACAACAATAGACTTCAGATAATCAATTTAAATTTATCTGGTATTGGTAATCATTTTATACCGATTTTGATAGCTAAATCAAAAAATGGTATTGATAAAAATTTCTTTGAAATACAAACAGTTAAAAACCTTAGTAGGTTTGGTATCGATGAAAAGTATTATAAATTTGAAAAAATAGGTGATTATTATGTTGCAGGTCTTGGAAATATAAATTTACTAGATGATAAAAAGCTTGATGAAATTATTTTAAAACTTAAAAATCCTACTACACAATACTCTAATGATGAACTACTATCTATTATTAATGGTGATGGTTCTGTTAATTGGGTTGATGATGGAGATACTGGTCTTGTTTATTTAGGAGCTGATGAAAATACCCTTAAGCCACATCTTGATTTTATGCAGTCTAAGGTAAATACTATTTATGTTTTGCAAAACAGTCTTTTTAAAAGGTTAGGTGATGTTAAACAAAGTAAGAAAAATGGCGTTTGGACTAGATATTATCAAGGAAAAATATCATACAAGGATACTACAAATAAATACAGCTCAAAAAGCATAGGCTTTGATAGATATCAATCATATGATAACAAAGGTGATTTTGCAGGGGTTTTTGTATATGATTTACATTCTTCATCAAAGGATTATAGTTCAAAATCTTATGGTTTTGGTGGGTATTATAGTTTGATGTGGGATAGTGGTCTTTATTTTGACGGGGTTGTAAGATATACCGACCACAATGATACTGTTTATAGTGAGTTTTTTGGAAATATTTTTAGTGATTATTATTCTGTTATGGCTAGTGTTGAAAGCGGCTATGAATATTTATTAAATAGCGGATTTTATATTAAACCTAGTTTTGAGATGTTTTATACTTTTCATCCAAGAGTTGTTAACTCTTTGGGAGATTTTAAATTTATCTTAGATAAATCAAACGATATTAGTTTTGATGTAGCTTTAAAATCAGGTTACCGTGGTGATAAGTTTATGATTGGTGGTGGGGTTGATGTGTATTTTGATATTATAAAAACAGATAGGTATGGTATATATGATGGTTATGCTTTTTATGATAAGACGCTTGATAAAGATGGGCGTTTAAACTTAGACTTGTTTGGTAGCTATATGTATAACGATAATTTAATTTTTAGCTTTGATTTTAAAAAAGGCTTTTTAAGTGATTTTAAACTAGATTATGAAGCTAATTTCAACATAAGATATCACTACTAATTTAAAGATTTTTAACACTTAATTATTTGTGTTTATTGTAATTTTATACAAAATTTTTATGTTTAATTAAATCTAAAATAATAAAATCGCACCTTTAATTTTAGAAAATTTATTAGGAGGTTTATTGTGAAAATTTCTTATAAAATTTCACTTTGTGTTTTGGCTGCACTTATTGTTTTATGCGCTAGTATGATTTTTATAGCCAATAAATCTATGAGCACAATTACTCATATGGCGGAAGGGCGTTTTAGCGAAAATGCTATAAATAGTGCAAGATATACAGCAAAAAGTGTTGTGTATGGTTTTTATAATTTTACAGATAAGCTTTATGGTGATTTTATGAAAGCTGGAGATGGTGCAGAAGATGCAAGAATTAGCATTATAGAGTATCTTCAAAATATGGATTTAGATAATGATAGAGTAAGGTTTTTTGCTGTTGATAGCAAAGGAAATTACTTAGCTCATTACCATAAAAATAAAATTGGCAAAAACTACCTTTTTGACCTTGATGATAACAATGAAAGCTATATGCAAAAATTTGTTGACAATGGTATGAAAGGCGGTGGTTTTACCGAAGTTACATTTCTTGATAAAGAAGTAAACGCACATAGAAGTATCATAAGCTTTACTAAAAAAGATAAGCATTTAGATATCATATATGGATGCACCGTTGATATGGTAGCTACTCAAAAATCTATAGAAAAACAAAACGAAGAGATAGAAAAAGTTCAAGATGATGCAAATATAAGCTTTGTTGTTTCTGCTCTTGTTGTTTCTGTGATTGTTTTAGTAGGGTTTATAATGTTTGTAGCATGGCAAATTTCCCGCCC
>CAZYDK010000082.1:0-6380 GCA_964646025.1 uncultured Campylobacteraceae bacterium
TAATTGTTTTCTAGTGGCTCACGAAGTGATTCTATGATTTTTTTAGAAAACATAGTAAATTCATCAAAAAATAAAACCCCATGATGAGCCAAAGCTATCTCACCTATCTTTGCACTTGCACCACTTCCGCCACCAAGAATTGATGGTGGGGTTGATGAGCTTGAGTGTGGGGCACGAAAAGAGCGAACGCTGTCAAAGCTTATTTCATCGTTGTTTAGGCTTTTGTAGGCGTTGCTTTCTAGCATTTCATCTATGCTTTGCGGTGGCATAATATAAACCATAGCTTTAGCACACATACTTTTGCCACAACCTGGACTTCCTTCAAAAAGGATATTATGCATACCAAAAGCGGCGATTTTTGAGGCTAGTTTGGCGTTTTCTTGACCTTTGATATGGATAAAGTCGTTTTTAAAATCAGTGTTTATCACATAGTCTTTTCCTGCGATTTTTTGGATTTGGTGATGGTTTAGGCTTGTTTTTTGGACTTTAAAGCTTGTTTGGTTTTGCTTATTTTCAAAAAAGCTTATCGCCTCGCTTAGATTTTCTACCGCATAAACTTCAAGATTGTGTATAAGGCTTACTTTTTGGGCGATTTGCTTTGGGATTAGAACTTTTGCTCCTTTTTTTTCTACGCTTAAAAAAAGTAGCATTGAAAAAAGCGTGTTAGATGCTTTTATACTCGCATCAAGCCCAAGCTCCCCAAAAACATAAAAATCCTCAAAATCACACTCATCTTTAAAATACGACAAAAGTGCGATAGCTAGGTCAAAATGAGTGCCGTCTTTGCTTAAATCTGACGGGCTTAGATTTATGATAAGTTTTTTTGGTGGGAGTTTTACATTTATGCTTAAAAGTGCGGATTTTACACGCTCAATGCTTTCTTTTATCTTTGTGCTAGCAAGTCCAACTATACTAAACCCTGGTAAAGCATTTATTGAGTTAAACTCAACTTCTACATGATGAAGCTTGTCTGTGTAACAAGTTGAGTTTATTTTGTTCATTTTGATTGATTTTTTGTGCTTTCTTTAAAAAACTTTTGGAAATTTTTCTTTGCTTTATAGCCTAATTTTTCTATAAATAAATGCCCTTCAAGATGGTCGTTTTCATGCTGGATAGCTACCGCTAAAAGTCCCGTAGCTTCAAGCGTGTGAGGTTTACCAAATCTATCTTGATACTCAAGCCTAATTAAATTTGGTCTAGTAATATCATCAAAATAACCTGGAACGCTAAGACAACCTTCTTGATAACACTCAAGCTCTTTTGTTAAGGGTGTGATTTTTGGGTTTATCACTTCTAGGGTTTTGCTTTTTACTTGTGGTTTTTCTTCTTCTGGAATGTTTATGATAAATATACGCTTTAGCTCTCCTACTTGCACCGCTGCAAGCCCTATACCGTTTGAACTTACCATAGTTTCATACATATCATCTAAAAACTTATGTAAATTCTCATCAAACTCTACTACTTCAAGCGATTTTTGGTAAAGAAGTTTATCTGGGTATTTTACTAAATCTAAAATCATTTACCCTCTTCTTCACCAAGCGCTATGTAATAAACGCTATCTTTTGATGTGTTTTTAAGCTCATCTAGTGCTTTTGCTATCTTATCTTCTACCACACAATCAGCTTCTAATGCAAACAAAACAAGCTCTGTATCAATGTCAAGCTCTTGGTCGTTGATAAAAAATGTAGTTCCATAAATAAGGTCAATTATCCTATCACAAGCTTTTTTTGCATTCTCAAGTGTAGTATGTTTCATCACCATAGCAAAAATTCCGTCCCCATAGTGAGCTATAACGTCACTACGGCGTGAAGTTTTTGTAAGAAGCTTTGCTATATTTCTTAAAAACATAATTCTATCTTTTTGCAAAACAAAGCCATTTAAAACATCATCTTTAACTTTTAAAAACAACACAGATATACTATATCCGTATTTTTTGATATCTTCTGAATCTGATTTTAGTGAGTTGATAAGGAATTTTCTATTATAAACGCCGTATTTATCATCAAATTCGCTTTCTTCGTTTATCTTTTTATAAGAATTGCTAACCGCTTCATAATCTTGCTTGATTTTTTCAAGCTGTTTATCCATAAGCAAAGTTAGTTTTCCAACATCGCCTTTAAATTCTTTTAGTATATTTTGAGCTGTTATATTTAAAGAGTTTAAATTTAACTCATCCATTTTCTTTTGAGTAAGAATTTTAAGTATGTTTATATTTTTATAAATACTTGCAATAGAGCTAACAAGCCCCTTTACATAAGTAAAAGTTTGCTTTAGCTCTCTTTCAACATTTGCTCTTTTTTGACTATCGTTTTCTTTATCAAACTCAATCATTTCAAGAACACGCTTTTTAAATGTAACAGGCTTACCCTCTAACAATTTATCAAAATATATTTCAAAGTTATTAGGTGTTGGAGGTACGTTATCATCAATTAGTTGTTTTAGTACTTGTTGAGCGAATTTCTCAAACTCTCCACCACTTATCTTTTGAATTGTTGGAGCTTCTTTTAAAACCTTTTCCTTTTTTTCCACGTCATTCATTCCTAGATTGTATTACTTAAAACTTTTTTCTATCACCTTATCTATCAAGCCATATTCTAAAGCTTCTTTAGAGCTCATAAAGTTATCTCTATCTGTATCTTTTTCTATAGTTTTTACTGTTTTGCCTGTATTTTTAGACAAAATCTCATTTAATAGCTTTTTAAGGCGTAAAATCTCTTCTGCTTGTATTTGTATATCTGTTGCTTGACCTCTAGCACCACCTAGTGGTTGATGTATCATAATTCTAGCATTTGGTAAAGCAAAACGCTTACCTTTAGCACCAGAGCTAAGCAAAAATGCACCCATAGATGCAGCTTGACCTATACAAATAGTACAAACATCAGGTTTTATATAATTCATAGTATCAAAAATACTAAAACCACTAGTTACCACCCCACCCGGACTATTTATATAAAGATAAATATCCTTTTGAGGGTCAGCTGCTTCTAAAAATAAAAGTTGAGCTACTATGCTAGCAGCTACTTCATCGTTTATTTCGCCGCTTAGCATAATAATTCTATCTTTTAGAAGTCTTGAGTATATATCATAACTTCTTTCGCCTTTGCTAGTTTTTTCTATAACATAAGGTATATACATTACTCTTCTTCTTTTTCTTCTTTTTTATCATCTTTTTTGAAGATATCAACAAAAAGTTTTTCTTCAATTATAGCCATTCTAACAGCTGCTAAAGCTTGTGGATTAGAAGAGTATTGTTTTACATGCTCTCTAGGGTCAACACCCATCATAAACGCTTCTTGTGCTATAGCATTGTAAAGCTCATTGTTATTTACATCTATTTTTCTAAGCTTTGCAAGTTCGTTGATTATAAATGTAAGTTTTACGCTTTTTTTAGCTTCTTCTTTAAAGCTTTCTCTTTTTTCATCTAGCTTTTTAGGGTCGTTTTTAAACTCTTCTAATTCTTGTTCACTAAATGTTCTCCAAGCGTTATTTAATTGAAGATTTGTTTCTTGCTCAACTACATTTATAGGTAAAGCAAAATCATAATTATCTACCATAGCGTTTGCAAAATCCATTTTTAAATTGTCATTTAAAGCTTGATAGAATTTTTCACTTTCTAAATTTTTCTTAATTGACTCATCAAGCTTTTCTTCTGTTGGATTTTCTTCGCCTATCATCATTTGTTTTAGTAGTTCTTCTGTGATTTTTGGAGTTTTCTTTTCTAAAATATCATGAATTTTTACTTTAAACACAGCTTCTTTACCCGCTAAATGCTCTGCACCGTATTCTGCTGGGAAAGTTACTTTTATATCTTTTTCTTCGCCTTTTTTAAGACCTATCATACCTTCTTCAAAACCTGGTATAAATTGTTTTGAACCGATTTCAAGCACATAATTTTCTGCTTTTCCACCGTCAAAAGGCTTTCCGTCCATAAAACCTTCAAAATCAAACTTAGCAAAAAGTCCTTCTTCTAAAGCTTCTTTTTTAGAGCTTTCTGGAGTTGCGTATTGTTTTAAAACTTTTTCTTTTCTTTCAGTTATGTCTTTTTTTAGTATTCTTGGTTTTTTATACTCAGGAATAAACTTCTCATATCCACTTAAATCCACTTTTGGATTAAATGATATTGTAAATTCAACATCTATACCATCTTCTTTTCTATCAAATTTATCAAAAAAAGGTTCGCCTATTAAATCTTCTTGTTTTTTATCTAAATTTTTCAAAGCTTGTTTAAAGCAATCACTTAAAATCTCTTGCTCTGCTTGTTTAACTAAACCATCTTTATGCTCTTTTAAAACCATAGCCACAGGAACTTTTCCTTGTCTAAATCCTGGTTTTTTGATAGTTTTTGCAGCTTCTTTAGCTAAAGTTTGCACTTTTTCTTCTATATCTTTTTGTGCTAAAAATCCGCTTGCTTTAGCGTTAGCTTCGTCAATAACTTGAGTTTTGATTTCCATATTTTCACCTTAAAAAAAATTTCGCTAGATTTTAGCATAAAAAAACTTTTAATAAACTTTTTGATACAATGAAAATTATCAAAACAACAACTAACAAGGCTTTTTAATAATGAATAACAATATTAATGATTTTGAAAATTTAGTATCAAAAATGCTAGAGCATTTAGACCCAAACCCACAAAGAGAAGGTTTAGAAGATACTCCAAGTAGGGTTGCAAACTCACTTAAATACCTTACATCAGGATATAGTGAAGACCCAAAACAAATACTACAAAAAGCAGTTTTTAAAACAAACAACACTCAAATGGTTTTAGTAAAAGACATTGAGTTTTATAGTCTTTGTGAGCATCATCTTTTGCCTTTTTTTGGAAATGTAGCCATAGCTTATATACCAAATGGCGAAGTGGTTGGACTTTCAAAACTCCCTAGACTTGTAGAAGTTTTTTCAAAAAGACTTCAAATCCAAGAAGAATTATGCGAACAAATAGCGTCCGCTCTTTGGGACAATATCCACCCAAAAGGTGTAGCTGTGCATATAAAAGCAAAACATATGTGTATGCAAATGAGAGGCGTAAAAGTAAATGCAGACACCATAACAACCGCTTTTAAAGGCGAGTTTTTAAAAGATAATAATCTTAAACAAGAGTTTTTAAACCAAATAAGGTAAAAAATGAGCTTAGCAAAACTTAAACAAAGACTAAAGCAAACAAAACTTTCACAAAACTTTGGTTTTGTGTCCGCTATAACTCAAATTAGCGTTGAGATAAAAGGTCTTAGTTGTGCTGTTGGCGATATAGTTTTGCTGTATCAAAGCGAAGAAAAAACCGCACTTTGTATGGTTGTTAAAGTTGATAAAAATACGGCTTTTTTAAGCCCTTTTGATTTTGTAGAAGGGTTTAGGATAGGCGATAAGGCGTATTTACAAGAAGGCGGTATGAATATACCTTGTTCTGATGAGCTTTTAGGTCGTGTGGTTGACCCTTTTATGAACCCAAAAGACGGCAAAGAAAAAATCATACCCGATAAAATGATGCCTATCATGCGAGCACCCATACCCGCACTTAAGCGTGGGCTTATAAGTGAGCCTTTTTTGGTTGGAGTAAAAACGATAGATGGACTACTTACTTGTGGAGTAGGGCAAAAGCTTGGGATTTTTGCAGGTAGTGGGGTAGGCAAATCAACACTTATGTCAATGATAGTAAAAAACTCATCAGCTCCAGTAAAAATCATAGCCTTAATAGGTGAGCGTGGGCGTGAGATACCTGAGTTTATCCACAAAAACTTAGACGGAAAGCTAGATGATACGGTGATGATAGTAGCAACTTCTGATGATAGTGCTTTAATGCGTAAATACGGGGCTTTTTGTGCGATGAGTGTGGCTGAGTATTTTAAAGAAAAAGGCAAAGATGTGCTTTTTATCATGGATAGTGTTACAAGGTTTGCTATGGCTCAGCGTGAAATCGGACTTGCACTTGGAGAGCCACCGACAGCAAAAGGCTATCCACCAAGTGTTTTCAACCTTTTACCACAACTAATGGAAAGAGCAGGAAAAGAAGAAGGCAAAGGAACAATAACGGCATTTTTTACCGTGCTAGTTGATGGCGATGATATGAGTGACCCAATAGCCGACCAAAGTAGGTCAATACTTGACGGGCATATCGTGCTAGATAGAAAGCTAACTGATTTTGGTATCTATCCACCGATAAATATCCAAAACTCCGCAAGTAGGGTAATGGGCGATGTGATAACAAAAGAGCATAAAGCAAATGCCGCAAAGTTCAAACGCTTAAACTCAATCCTAAAAGAAAATGAAACCCTTATCCGCATAGGAGCGTATCAAAAAGGCACAGATAAAGAGCTAGACCACGCAATGAGTAAAAAAGATATGATGAATAACTTTTTGCGTCAAGGTAGCGATGAATGCTATGA
>CAZYDK010000083.1:0-6366 GCA_964646025.1 uncultured Campylobacteraceae bacterium
AACTCTTTTTGGATATATTCTTTTACAGGTTCTGTTGTAAGTGCTTCCCAAAGTGCTTGAAATTTTTTGTCATTTTCTTCGCCTTTTCTAACCGCTATGATGATATTTGCGTATTTTAAGTCTTTATCTTCTAAAAATAAAGCATTTTTTACATCAAGCTTAGCTCCAAGTGCGAAGTTCCCAGGAATTACCGCAAGTCCAACTTCTTCAAGAGTTCTTGGGAGCTGTGCTGCCTCAAGCTCTATAAATTTCAAATCATAAGGATTACTTATGATATCAAGCGGAGTTTTAAGCTCGTTTGTGCTGTCAACTTCTATTAGACCCGCTAAAGCTAGTAAATCAAGTGCTCTACTTTCATTTGTAGGGTCATTAGGCAAAGAAACATCAGCTCCCCTTAGGCTTTCTTTATCATCTAAAGAGCTAAATTTCTTTGAATAAATCCCAAGCGGAGATACAACCCATCTTTTAAGTTTTACACCATTTGTGCCTTTGTTAGCGTTAAAATTAAGCAAAAACGGCTCATGTTGGAAAATGTTTGCATCAATTTCCTTATCTTCTAAAGCCATATTAGGAATGATATAATCATTAAAAATCACAACCTCAAGTTCATACCCACGACCTTTTAAAAATTGTTTTATCTCTCCAACTTCAGTAAGTATTTGCCCGTAAGGTGCAGGTGTAGCACCAACTTTTATGACATTGTTTGCAAACAATGTGCTAAAACTTAAAACCAAACCAAATAAAATCTTTTTCATTTACACTCCTTTAAGCTAAGCTTTAAATTAAGCTTTTGGACCAGCTGTTTTATACTCTTTACCTTCTTTAACATCTTCATATCTTGAGAAGTTTTCTACAAACATTTTTGCTAGTTTTTCCCTAGTTTTGATGTATTCTTCTTTGTTTTCCCAAGCGTTAATAGGGTTTAAAAGCCTTGTTTCTACGCCATCTAGTTCTTTTGGTATAGCGATATTAAACACATCAAAGTTTTCAAACTCGCATTTATTGATACTTCCATCAAGTATAGCATTTACGCAAGAACGGGTTGCTTTTATACTCATTCTTTTGCCAACACCATAAGCACCACCGCTCCAGCCTGTATTTACTAAATACACATTTACATTGTGTTTTTCTATCTTTTCGCCAAGTAATTTTGCATAAGCTGTTGGGTGAAGTGGCATAAATGGTTCTCCAAAACAAGCACTAAAAGTAGCTACAGGTTCAGTAATTCCACGCTCTGTTCCTGCTACTTTTGCGGTATATCCGCTTAGAAAATAATACATTGCTTGTTCTTTTGTAAGTTTGCTAACAGGAGGTAACACACCAAACGCATCAGCACATAAAAAGATGATATTTTTAGGGTGTCCTGCTTGTAAATCTTTTTTGTGATTTTGTATATGCTCTATTGGATAGCTTACACGGGTGTTTTCTGTTTTGCTACCGTCATTATAGTCTACTTCTCCATTGTTTATAACAACATTTTCTAGTAGTGCATTACGCTTTATAGCTCCATAAATCTCTGGCTCACTATCTTTATCAAGGTTGATACATTTTGCATAGCAGCCACCTTCAAAGTTAAACACTCCATCATCATCCCAACCATGTTCATCATCGCCGATTAAAGCTCTGTTTGGGTCTGTTGAAAGAGTTGTTTTTCCTGTGCCACTAAGACCAAAGAAAAGACATACATCGTTATCTTTTCCAACATTTGCACTACAATGCATAGTCATTTTTCCTTCTAGTGGTAGCCAGTAATTCATCATAGAAAAAATCCCTTTTTTCATTTCTCCACCATACCAAGTGCCTGTTATAACGCCTATTTTATTTTCCACATCAAATCCAACAAAAACATCACTGTTTAGTCCGTGTTTTTGGTAGTTTTTGTTTGTCATTTTGCAAGCGTTATAAACTATAAAATCAGGCTCAAAGTTTTTTAATTCTTCGTCATTTGGGCGGATAAACATATTTTTAACAAAGTGTGCTTGCCAAGCGATTTGAGTTATAAACCTAACTTTTTTTCTACTTTTAAGACTTGCACCACAAAAAACATCCATTACATAAACATCACCGTTTGATAAAAGTTCTTTTGCTTCTTCTAAAATTTCATCAAAAATTTCTTTTTTTACTTTTTGATTTACTTTCCCCCAAGATATATGTTCGTTTGATGGTTTTGCATCTACAAAATACTTATCTTTAGGGCTACGACCTGTAAAAATCCCAGTATCTACGCTAAAAGATGTATTGTTGCACCATACACCTTCTTTATTATCTGTTTCGTGTTTTGCTAGTTCATCATAACTTAGATTATAAAAAATTTTACCACAATTTTTAAGTTTCAAATCCGAGCAATTTATCATAATAACTTCCTTTTATTTTGGTATAAAATGCAAAAGTATATCATTTTTATTTATGTTTTATAGCTTAAATTTCGTTTGTTTTGTGAAGTTTATGAAGTTTGTGTAAAGTTAGCCCATAGCTAGTATGGGCTTAAAAATTATAAAGATTTGATATATTTAGCTAGTGCCGCTATATCTTCATCTGTAAGATTTTTTGTTTGAAGTTTCATAGTAGCTTTTGCTTTACCGCCAAAAGAACCATCTTGATAGCCTTTTAAAGCTTTTACTATTTCTTCTTCGCTTAGAGTGTTAGAAGCAACTGTTCCACCTGGTGGCACCTTTGAAGCGTCTTTGCCGTGACAAGCTATACATTTTTTGTAAAGTGTAGCACCGTCAGCAGCATAAGCAGCTGAACCAAAAAGACCCATTACTAAACAGGCTAAAAAAACTTTTTTCATATTTAACTCCTTTGAATAAAGTTAGCGTGTGAGTTTATACTCTAATTGTAAATAAAATCTAAATTTATTTAATTAATTTAATTTTTTAAGTTTTAATGGCTTAAATTTTATTTTTTGTTGATTAAATTTGAGTAAATTCCATTTTAATTTAGAAAAAATTTGATATGATAAATTTTTATATTTTTCTTAAAAGGTAGCTAAAATGTTTGATAAAAAAATACTTGTTGGTGTTATTTGTGTACTTGCTACTACTTTTGTTTATGGTAATGATATTTTTTCCAAAACTCTTAGAAAAGACGCATTGTCTGTTGGACTTATGGCTATACCAACAGATAAAAACAAGCTTGAAGAAATCATTAAACAACACACTCCAAACTATGCGAAATATCCAACAACAAAAGAAAGGGTGGAGCTTGGAAAAAAATTATTTTTTGACCCAAGGCTTTCAAAAAGTGGGATAATTTCTTGTAATACTTGTCATAATTTAGGCCTTGGGGGAGTTGATGGAATTCCAGCTTCAACTGGGCATAAATGGACGCCAAATCCAAAGCATATCAATGCCCCAACTGTTTATAACTCTGTGTTTAATTTAGTTCAATTTTGGGACGGTAGAGCAGTTCATCTTCAAGACCAAGTAAAAGGTCCTATACAAGATTTAGCTGAAATGGCGGCTGACCCAAAGGTTGTTGAAGAAAAAATAAATAGTATTCCAGAATATATAGAAGAGTTTAAACATGCTTATGGAAACAATATCGTAGTAAGTTTTGATTTAATCGCTACTAGTATAGGGATTTTTGAAAGAACTTTAATTACTCCGTCAAGATATGATAAGTTTTTATTGGGTGATAACAAGGCTTTAAATGATGAAGAGCAAAAAGGATTTAGGATATTTTTAGACAAGGGTTGTGCTTCTTGTCATACAGGTATAAACTTAGGTGGTAAAATGTCTGTTTTTGAACTAGCATCTAGATATAAATATGCAGATGTTGGTAGTTTTAAGGGTGATAAAGGCGGTATGATAAAATCGCCAACCTTAAGAAACATAGAATTAACAGCTCCTTATTTTCACAATGGTGCGATATGGGATTTGGAAGAAGCCATCACAAATATGGGAAAAATACAATTAGGTATCAATATAAAGCCTAGCGAAGCAAAACAAATTGCTATTTTTTTAAGGTCTTTAACGGGAAAAATGCCAGAAATTTCTTATCCTATGTTGCCACCTTCAAGACCAAGCACTCCTAAACCAGATTTAGAGTATAATAATACAAATTAATTTACATTTTTAGGGTGATTTTATGGAAAAATACGAAGGGTATAAATTTGCCCCTAAGCAGTTTTTGCTTGGGGTTCAGTTTTTGTTTGTTGCTTTTGGAGCATTGGTTTTAATGCCTATGCTAACAGGGCTTGATGTTAGCGTTGCACTTTTTACTGCTGGACTTGGAACGATAGCTTTTCAAATCGTAAGCCGTAAATGTGTGCCACCGATTTTTTTAGCTAGCAGCTTTGCTTTTATAGCACCTATAAAATATAGTGTTGAGAAGTGGGGTATTGGTGCTACTATGTTTGCTACAGTTTGCGTTGGTGCTTTTTATATAATCTTAAGTTTGGTTGTTAGGATTAAGGGAAGTGATTTTATACATAAGCTTTTACCGCCTATTGTTGTTGGACCTGTGATTATGTCAATTGGTCTTATTTTAAGTCCTAGTGCTATTGATATGGCTGTTGGCAAGGGCTTAGAAGGGGTTAGTAAAAATGAAGCTTTACTTGTAAGTGGAGCTAGTCTTTTAGGATGCGTATTAGCTATAACTTTTGGTAAAAAGATTATAAGTTTAATTCCTATTTTGTGTGGTATAACTTTTGGATATATCGTAGCTTTAATGTTTGGCATGGTTGATTTTGCTGGGATTTTAAGCGCTAGTTGGATTAGTGTGCCAAATTTTACTTTTGCAAAAGTTAGTGATTTTAACATAAATGCAATTTTATTTATGCTTCCTGTTGCTATAGCTCCAACTATTGAGCATATAGGCAATATTGTAGCTATATCAAATATCACAAAACATGACTTTATAAAAACTCCTGGTCTTAAAACAACTTTGTTTGGAGATGGTATAGCAACATCTTTAGCTAGTTTTTTTGGTGGTCCACCAAATACGACTTATTCTGAAGTAACAGGTGCTGTTAAGATTACAAAAATGTTTAATCCTTGCATTATGACTTTTGCGGCTATTACTTCAATTCTTCTTGCTTTTGTTGGAAAGCTAAATGCTTTTATACACTCTATACCAACACCTGTAATAGGCGGCATAATGGTGCTTTTGTTTGGTGTTATAGCAAGTATTGGTATGGAAAGTCTGATTAAAAATAAAATCAATCTTTCAAATCCTAGAAATATGATAATCATATCTTTGATTTTAGTATCTGCTCTTGGTGGTCTTGAGATAAGTTTTGGATTTATAAGTCTTAGCGGGATTAGTCTTGGGGCTATTGTTGGGGTTATTTTAAACTTAATTTTGCCAAAAGGTGAGAGTTTAGATGAAATAGAGCAAGGCTTAAATCAAGAAAACATAAAGGAAGATTGATGAAAACAGCATTTATCACTGGAGTTAGCAGTGGTTTTGGCAAAGCAACTGCTATTAAACTACTAGAAAATGGATATAAAGTTATAGCTTTAGCTAGAAGAAAACAAAGACTTGATGAGTTGGTGCAAAAGTATAAAGATAAGGTTTATATAATTTGTGTTGATATACAGGATAAAAACGCTTTGTTTAACGCTATAGATAAAATCCCAGATGATTTTAAAGACATTAGTGTTCTTGTAAATAATGCTGGACTTGCTTTAGGACTTGATGAGTTTGATAAAACAGATATAAATGATTTTGAAACTATGGTAGATACAAACATAAAAGGGCTTTTGTATGTTACGCATAAGATTTTGCCGATACTTAGGAAAACAGCTAAAAAATCAAGTTTTGGAGCGTATATTTTCAACCTTGGTTCTGTAGCTGAAACTAATGCTTATTTTGGTGGAAATGTATATGCAGGAACTAAAGCTTTTGTGGGGCAATTTTCACAAAGTCTTAGAAATGATGTGCGTGGAGAAAATATAAAAGTAACAGATATTGCTCCAGGACTTTGTAAGACTGAGTTTAGTGAAGTAAGATTTAAAGGTGATAAGCAAAAAGCAGATAAAGTTTATGAAGGCACGAAGTATTTAAGTGGTGATGATATAGCAGAGACTATTTTTGCTATGTTAAATCTACCACCACATGTAAATATCAACAAAATAGAGCTTATGCCAGTAACTCAAACTTGGGCTGGTTTTTATACTGAAAAAATCTAATGATAAGTGATATCATATCATTTGTAACTAGTAAGGAATTTTTGTTTGAAAATTCCTTGCTTATACTAACTCTTGTAATATCTTTAACATATGCTCTTCCTATGCTTTATGGAGCATATACTTATAATTTAAACAAAGAAAAAACAAAAAGCCTTTTAAAGCAAAAATATTTTTATACCAAAAATGCAAAGATTTATAAAAATGATTATGCAAAGGCTTTAGAATATATAAG
>CAZYDK010000084.1:0-6245 GCA_964646025.1 uncultured Campylobacteraceae bacterium
TAGATATAAAAAACAAAAGCTTACTTTATAAAATACACTAAATAACCACAGAAGATATTTTTAAAAACATTAGATGATAAAATCCGCTTTACCCATACCCCGCTAAAAATTACCCACACTCCACAAAAATCCCCCCCCCTAAAAAATTATCTTTACTTTAAGCGTTAGCCACCAAAACTCCCACCACTAGAAGCTTTTGAGCTAGAGCTACTTCCAAAAAATCCGCTACTTTTAGCTGGTGCTTTTGTTGCTGTTTGGGTTTTGTTAAACGAGTTTACATTTTTTCTTATTTCTTGTTTTTGAGCGTTTGCTGTGCTTTGGTAGTTTGGATTTGAAAAAAGTTTGTTTCCTATCCAAGACCCTATGATAGCACCAGTTGCACTGGCTAAGATTGCTTCACCAAGGCTTAGCCCACCGCTACTCATACTTGAATTTGTTAGGTTTGATGTGCCGTTTTCTATCTTTTCGTTTTCTTTTTTTATAAGTTCATCGATTTCTGTTTGACTTAGGATTTTTTCATTGCCGTTTATGTCTATAAGTATCACTCTATTTGAAGTGCTTTGATACTCTTCTATGACTTTGTATTTGCCTGGCTCATACTCTTGTATCACTGAAGTCATATTTTGTTTTTTAACATTTTGGCTTAAATTGCTCTTATCTTCTTCGCCACTTCCGCACCCAACGAGCATTCCACCCAAAATCAAAGCTGCTACTTTTGTATAGTTTTTCATCTTAGTCCTTTAATTCTTCTTTTTTCTTACATTCTTTACATTCTATAAATGTGCCTTTTTTTAGCTCTTTTTTAAATAACACTCCACCGCATTCACATTTTCCAACAGGCTCATAATTTGATATGAAATTGCATTTTGGATAACCACTACATCCATAAAATGCCCCTCGCTTACTCATTCTTTTTACAAGTGGTTTTGAACATTCTGGGCATTTGATTTCTAGAGCTTGTGGTTCTACTTTTTTGTCTGTTTTTTTGATAAATTTGCATTTTGGATAAGCACTACAACCTACAAATTCTCCATATCTTCCACGCCTACTTATTAGCTCACTTCCGCATTCAGGACAACTTTCGCCAACGCTTTGCGGTTTTTGCTCTTCATCTTGCTTGATGTATTTGCATTTTGGGTAGTTTCCACACCCTACAAACTCTCCAAACTTACCCTTTCTTATCACAAGCTCACCGCTACATAACGGACAGGCTTCCCCTGTGGATACTAGTTTTTTTTCTGATTTTTTTTCTTTTGCTAGATTTATATTTTGTAAAAATGGCTCATAAAAATCCCACAACGCATCTTGATAATCATACTCTCCACCCGCTATTTTATCAAGGTCTTCTTCAAGTTTTGCACTAAAATGCAAATCAACTATATCTTTAAAATTATCTTCTAAATAATTTACTATCAAAAATGCACTTTCTTCAGGTATAAGAGTGTTTTTATCGCTAAGAACATAGTTTCTATCTGTTAATAAACTCACCGTTGATGCGTATGTAGAAGGTCTTCCTATGCCTAAGCTTTCAAGCTGTTTGATTAGACTTGCTTGAGTGTAGCGACTTGGTGGCTGGGTTTGTTTGCGTTCAAGTTTTAAACTTTCAAGCTCCATTTTTTGTCCTTCTTTTAGGTCAAAAAATACTTCTTTATCGCTATTTTTCCATACTTTATAAAAACCATCAAAAACTATTTTTTTGCCACTTAGCTTAAATGTAGCAAAATCTGTTTTTATATAAACTGATTGGTTTTTGGTTTTTGCATTTGTCATTTGAGATGCTAAAAAGCGGTTATATATAAGTTCATACAGCTTTAACTCATCAGCTTTTAAATATCCTTTTAAAACACTTGGGCTAAGCTCTATATCACTAGGGCGGATAGCTTCGTGAGCTTCTTGAGCTGATTTGTTTTTGGATTTATATACATTTGGTTTGCTTGGTGCGTATTCGTCTCCAAAATTGTTTTTTATGTATTGTAATGCGTCAGCTTGAGCTTCTTTTGCTATGTTTAAGCTATCTGTTCTCATATAAGTTATAAGACCCATAACGCCTTTTGGTGTGTTTAAACCTTCGTATAATTTTTGTGCGATTTGCATTGTTTTTTTAGGGCTATAACCTAACATTGATGATGCAAGTTGCTGTAAGGTTGAAGTCATAAATGGCGGTTGAGCGGATACACTTTTATCGCTTTGCTCTATGCTAGATATTACAAAACTAGATTTTAAAAGCTTTTGATAAATTTCGTTTGTTTTAGCCTCATCTTTTAGGCTTAATTTTTCAACCTTTTTTCCATCAAGTTCATACAAACTAGCCTCTAAACCATTTTTAAAAATTGTTTCAAATTCAAAATAATCTTCACTTACAAAAGCTTTTATCTCGTTTTCTCTTTCAACGATTATCTTAAGTGCTGCACTTTGAACCCTACCTGCACTAAGTCCTGTTTGGACTTTTTGGCGTAAAAGTGGGCTAAGCTTAAATCCTACAAGCCTATCAAGTAATCTTCTTGCAAGTTGAGCTTCAACACTTTTCATATCAAGAGTTCTTGGGTTTTTAAGTGCGTTTAAAATGGCTGTTTTGGTTATCTCGTGAAATACTATTCTAGGGAGTTTTAATTCATCTTTTCCTAAAGCTTTAGCTATATGATAAGCTATGCTTTCTCCTTCTCTATCCTCATCGGTTGCAAGATAAATCGTTTTTGCTTTTTTTGCTTTTTGCTCAATTTGTTTAAAAACTTCTTTGTGGTCACTTGTGATTTTATAGTCTGCACTAAAGCTTTTTTTATCTTCATCTATCTTAATTCCAAGACCAGTTTTAGGCAAATCAAGTATATGACCTAAACTTGCAATTACTTCGTAATTTTTATCTAAAAAATTTGATATAGTTTTTGCCTTGCTAGGTGATTCTACAATAATCAAATCCATAACCAAACTCCAATTTAAATTTTTCTTTTAAATATAATTATTTTAACTTAATAAATGGAAAAAAGCATTCAAAAGTAATAATTTTTTGGTAAAAATATGATATAAATTATAAAAAATTTTAAAATTAAAGGAAAGTTATGCAAGAGCTTAAAGATAAAGTGATGTCCATACTTAGCGGTATCAAATATCCAGGATTTGAAAAAAGTATAGTTGATTTTGGGTTTATCAAAGAAGTTGAAGTTGATAATGAAAAAAATCTAAGATTAAAAATAGAAATAGTTTCTGCAAGCAAAGACTTAGCAAATGAGCTAAAGCAAAACATTTTAAACGCTTTAAAAAGCTTAGACTTAAACAAGATTATGATAAATCTTATCCAACCAGAACCACCAAAAGAAATGTCAAACTCTGCTAGTGGCAAAAACATAGCAAAACATATCAAGCATTTTGTTATGATTAGCAGTGGAAAAGGTGGTGTTGGAAAAAGCACAACCGCACTAAATCTAGCTATATCTATGGCAAAACTAGGCTATAAAGTGGGACTACTTGACGCTGATATTTATGGTCCAAATATACCTAGAATGATGGGTATAGATGAAAAACCAGTGATTAGCGGAAATATGCTTATGCCGGTTCAAAAATACGGTATAGAAGTTATGAGTATGGGTATGCTTGTAGAAGAAGGTCAAAGCCTTATATGGCGTGGAGCTATGATAAACAAAGCCATAACTCAACTTATAAGCGATGTAGCTTGGGATGTAGAAATACTATTTTTAGATATGCCTCCTGGCACAGGAGACGCACAGCTTACTATCGCTCAAAGCGTGCCTGTTAGCTGTGGGGTTTGCGTTAGTACACCACAAACAGTAAGCGTAGATGATACAAAAAGAGCTTTAGATATGTTTTTAAAGCTAAACATAGGTGTAGCGGGGGTAGTGGAAAATATGAGCGGATTTATATGCCCTGATAATGGCAAAGAGTATGAAATCTTTGGAAAAAGTGGTGCTGTAAATGTCGCAAAAGAATACAACACTGATGTTTTAGCTCAAATCCCAATAGAAATAAACATAAGAGAAGGCGGGGACAATGGAAAGCCTATAAGCTTTTTTGAGCCAAGTAGTGTAAGTGCAAAAAGATATAAAGACGCTTGTGTAAAAATCATTGATTTTTTAGAAAAAACAAACGCTGATAATTCAAAAATACAACCAAAATAGGAGAAAATATGAAAAATACAAAAATAGTGGCAACAATCGGTCCAGCAAGTGATAAAGAAGAAGTAATTGAGCAAATGATATTAAATGGAGCAAATGTTTTTAGGCTCAATTTTTCTCACGGCTCACACGAGTATCATAAACAAAATTTAGAAAAAATAAGAGCTATTTCAAAAAAACTAGAAAGAAAAGTAGGTATTTTGCAAGATATCTCAGGTCCAAAAATCCGTGTATGTGCCTTAGAAAAACCATACGAGCTTAAAAAAGGCGATAGGCTTGATTTTTATAAAGATAAAAGTGAAGCAGAAATTTTAGATACAAATCATTATAAAGTTAGCACAAATTATAGTGAAGCTTTTTCTTTGGTAAAAGAAGGAGAAAAGATATATTTATGCGATGGAAGTATAAAAGTAAGTGTTTGTAAATTGCACGATGATTTTGTTGAATGCGTGGTTGAAAACGACGGAGTTTTAAGCTCAAACAAGGGTATAAATTTTCCAGATACTAAAATCAACATAGATGTAATCACAGATAAAGATGAAAAAGATATATCATTTGGGATAGAAAATGATGTTGATTTTATAGCAATTTCGTTTGTTCAAAATGCTCACGATATGGAAGAAGTAAGAGAGATTATCAAACAAAGCGGTAAAGATATAAAAATCTTTGCAAAGATAGAAAAGTTTGACGCTGTTGAAAATATAGATGAAATTCTTGAAGCAAGTGACGGGATAATGGTGGCTAGGGGAGATTTAGGGATAGAAGTTCCATACTACCGTGTGCCTAGCATACAAAAACAAATCATAAAAAAAGCAAACGAAAAAGCAAAACCAGTTATCACCGCTACACAAATGCTTTTTTCTTTGACAAACAGCCTAACAGCTACAAGAGCAGAAATTAGCGATGTGGCAAATGCTGTGCTAGATGGCACCGATGCGGTTATGCTTAGCGAAGAAAGTGCGGTTGGTATAAATCCAGCAAATGCTGTAAATGTGATGAGCCAAACTATCCTTGAGACAGAAAATGTTTATCCTTTTTATAAATTTAATAGCAACTGTGATTCAAAATGGGATATTCTTATAAACTCAACAGCACATCTTACAAAAGACTTAAAAGCAGATGCTATCATATGCCTTACTACAAGCGGTGGAAGTGCTAGAAGTCTTTCTCGTGCTAGACCAAAAGCAAAGATAATCACAATAAGCCATAATCCAAATGTCTTAAGAGAATTAAGCGTTGTGTGGGGGTTAAATGATTTTGCTGTTATACAAGAGTGTGAAAACCTACACGAGCTTATATCAAATGCTATAAAAGCACTAGATTTAAAGGGTTTGATTGATTTAAACAAAACATATATTTTAACAGCAGGACACCCTGTTGGTAAAAAAGGTAGCACAAATTTAATAAGAATTTTGGCAAAAGAACAACTAGAATACTACTTAAAGTTTTAAGCTTTTAAAAAATGGGGGGGGGTAAATAAAAATTACACTACAATAAAACACAAATTATAAAGGATTTATATGAAAAATGTAATGATTTTAAATGGTGCAACACCATATATGCATGCTAAAGGTGAACTTGGTGCAAGTTTATGCGATATAGCTAGTAGCACTTTAAAAGAGCTTGGTTTTAATGTAGATAGAACAGACATAGCAAAAGGTTATGATATAGAAAAAGAGGTGCAAAAGCTTATAAATGCTGATATTTGGATATGGCAAATACCAGGTTGGTGGATGGGAGAGCCTTGGACTGTTAAAAAATACATAGATGAAGTTTTTACACAAAGCAAGGGGGCTTTATACGCAAATGACGGAAGAACAAGAAGCGATGATAGCAAAAAATACGGTAGCGGTGGGCTTAGCGAGGCAAAGCGTTATATGTTTTCTTGGACTTGGAATTTACCTAAAACAGCATTTGATAAGGGTGAATTTTTTGATGGAAGAGGTATAGATGAGGTTTGTTTGCATTTGCATAAAATTTTTGAGTTTTTGGGTATGCAAAAGCTTCCTACATTTATGTGTAATGATGTTATCAAAAACCCTGATATAGATAAGTTTTTAAAAGATTATAAAGAGCATATTAAAAACACATTTAAAAATCTTTAAAAGTAGTTTTTTT
>CAZYDK010000085.1:0-6239 GCA_964646025.1 uncultured Campylobacteraceae bacterium
ATTATACGGCACATCAACATCAAGCCCATTTGCTTTATCTCTTTTATACTCGTTATCTAGTGTGTGCCTACTATATTCTGGATGACCTAAAACAAAAACTTGTTTTCTATCATCGCTACTTATAAGATAGCTACCTGCTTTGTCGCTTTTTGCTAGGATTTTTAGTTTTTTGTTTTGTTTTAGTGCTTCTTCATCAACACCAGAATGTCTAGAATGCGGAGCTAAAAAAACATCATCCATTCCACGCAAAATCTCATCTTTTTTATCGCAAAGATAGTGATGAAAAACACCGCTTAGTTTTTTTGATAAAGCTGTTTTTTTAATCCCAAAATGATGATAAAGTCCAGCCATAGCACCATAGCAGATATGAAGTGTGCTAAAAACATTTTCTTTACTCCAATTCATAATCTCTTTTAGCTCATCAAAATACGACACTTCATCAAATTCAAGATGTTCAAGCGGTGCACCTGTGATTATCATTCCGTCAAATTTTTGTGTTTTTACATCATCAAATATCTTGTAATGTTCGTTTAGATGGCTTTGGCATGTGTTTTTGCTTGTGTGGGATTTTATGCGTAAGAATGTAACTTTTACTTGAAGCGGTGTGTTTGATAGCATACGAAGTAGTTCAAGCTCTGTATCTTCTTTAATCGGCATAAGATTTAGTATAACAAGCTCAAGCGGGCGTATGTCTTGAGAGTTTGCTCTAAGCTCGTCCATTACAAATATATTTTCATTTTCTAAAAGCTGTCTTTTTGCTGGAAGATTTGTTTTGACATTTAGTGGCATATATACTCCTTTGTTTTTGTTACAATTTTGCCATTTATAGTCTTTGCGTGAGTTAAAATATAGTTTTTTTGTGTATTTTGTTTAAAATCTGTTACACTTTCGTATCATTTAAAAAGGAGTAATTATGAAAAACACAGATTGTATTCACGCAGGATATAGTCCCAAAAATGGTGAAAGTAGGCAAATACCTATAATCCAATCTACTACTTTTAAGTATGAATCAACAGAGTTTATGGGAAAACTTTTTGATTTGCAAGAGAGCGGGTATTTTTACTCAAGACTTGCTAATCCAACTTGCGATATGGTAGCAGCTAGGATAGCAAAGCTTGAAGGTGGTGCTGGTGCTGTGCTTACATCTAGCGGTCAAGCAGCGATTTTTTTTGCTATCGTAAATATATGCGAAGCGGGAGACCATATAATATGCACAAATGAAGTATATGGCGGAACATACAACCTTATAAACACTACTTTAAAGCGTTTTGGTATAAGCTCAACTTTTATAAGCGTAAATAGCACAGAAGATGAGATTAAAAACGCAGTAAAAGAAAATACAAAACTAATTTTTGCAGAAACTTTATCAAACCCATCTTTATGTGTGCTTGATATAGAGCGTTTTGCTAAAGTCGCACATGAGTGCGGTTTGCCACTTGTTGTGGATAATACTTTTGCAACGCCGATTAATTGTAACCCTATCAAATGGGGAGCGGATATCGTGGTGCATTCAGCAACAAAATACCTTGATGGGCATTCTAGCGTTGTAGCTGGAGCGATAGTTGATAGTGGTAATTTTGACTGGAGTAAGTATCCACAAAGGTTTAAAGGACTTTGTGAGCCAGATGATTCTTATCATGGGCTTGTATTTACAAAAGCGTTTGGAAATATCGCGTATTTGGTTAGAGTGATTGTTTGGTTAATGAGAGATATAGGTGCTTGTTTATCAGCTCACAGTGCATATCTTTTAGGTATGAATATAGAGTCTTTACCGCTTAGAGTTGAAAAGCATTGCAAAAACGCTAAAGCATTATCAAAACATCTTTTAAGTTTAAAAGAAGTAAAAAGCGTAAATTGTCCTATGCTAGAAGATAATAAATACTACAATCTAGCACAAAAATATATGCCAAATGGAACTTGTGGTGTGATTAGCTTTGAGCTAAATGCTACAAAAGAACAAGCGGTTAAGTTTTTAGATAGTCTTGAGCTGATAAGTATTTCAACGCATGTTGCTGATGCAAAAAGTTGCATTTTGCACCCAGTAAGCCATACTCACAGGCAACTAAACAAAGAAGAGTTAATAAAAGCTGGTGTAAGTGAAGGACTTATAAGGTTATCAATAGGTATAGAAGATGAAAATGACCTCATAAACGATATAAACCAAGCTTTAAAAAAAGCTTTTAATTAGATTTTATAAACAAACGAAATTTAAAACTTTAACTAAATTTCGTTTGTTTGGTTTTTGTTTTTAGATTTTATATTTTTGTTTATTTTCTTAAAATAATATTATATATTTTTTATAATATTGTGCTACAATACCTAATTTTATAATTTAAAACAAAGGTTACAAATGGCTAAAGATGATGTTATTGAGATTGATGGTTTAGTTATAGAAGCTCTTCCTAATGCTACTTTTAAGGTTGAGCTAGATAATAAGCATGTGATTTTATGCCATATCGCTGGTAAAATGAGAATGCATTATATAAAAATAATGCCAGGTGATAGGGTAAGAGTGGAGCTAACTCCATATAGTCTTGATAAGGGTCGTATCACTTATAGACATAAGTAATACATTTTGATTATATTTTGTGGGGTGGGGTTTATTTTTCTTCTGTAATTTTTTAAAAAATTCTTATATTTTTTATCTCGTTTTAATTTTATTTTACTAAAATTAGCCTTTTTGCAATTTAACTGTATGAAGAAGTGTTTTTAAAATCACCACTATTTTAAAAACAGTTGGTTTGTTTTCTTAAAACCTAAAAAGTGCAGTTGCTAAAAAAATTTAGTGGAATATTTTTTTAGGAGTTTAGGATGAAGGTAAGACCATCCGTGAAAAAGATGTGCGACAAATGTAAAGTCGTTATGAGAAAAGGCGTTGTTCGTATCATATGTGAGAACCCAAAACATAAACAAAGACAAGGATGATTTATGGCTCGTATTGCAGGTGTTGATTTACCAAAGAAAAAAAGAATAGAGTATGGATTAACATACATCTATGGTATAGGTTTACATACTTCAAGGCTTATATTAAAAGCTACAAACATTGATTTTAACAAGCGTGTTTATGAGCTTACTGAAGATGAGGCTGCGGCTATTCGTAAAGAAATCCAAGAAAACTATATGGTTGAGGGTGATCTTAGAAAGCAAGTTGCTATGGATATCAAGGCTTTAATGGACCTTGGTAATTACCGTGGTTTAAGACATAGAAAAGGTTTGCCTGTTCGTGGTCAAAAGACTAAAACAAATGCTAGAACAAGAAAAGGCAAAAGAAAAACTGTTGGTGCTAAATCATAAGGATAAAAAATGGCAAAAAGAAAAGTAGTTAAGAAAAAAATTGTTAAAAAAAATATTGCAAAAGGTATTGTTTATATAAGTGCTAGCTTTAACAATACCATGGTTACGGTTACAGATGAAATGGGAAATGCTATAGCATGGAGTAGTGCAGGTGGTCTTGGTTTTAAAGGTTCTAAAAAATCAACTCCATATGCAGCACAACAAGCTGTAGAAGATGCTATCAATAAAGCAAAAGAACACGGTATAAAAGAAGTTGGTATCAAAGTTCAAGGTCCAGGTAGCGGTAGAGAAACTGCTGTGAAAAGTGTTGGTGCTATAGAAGGTATAAAAGTAACTTTCTTAAAAGATATAACACCTTTAGCACATAATGGTTGTAGACCACCAAAACGCCGTAGAGTATAATTAAAGTAGGAGAATTAGCATGGCTAGATATACAGGACCTGTTGAGAAATTGGAAAGAAGATTAGGCGTTAGCCTTAATATGAAAGGCGAAAGAAGATTAGCTGGTAAAAGTGCTTTAGATAAAAGACCTTACGCTCCTGGTCAACACGGACAAAGAAGAGGTAAGATAAGTGAATACGGTCTTCAACTTAGAGAAAAGCAAAAAGCTAAATTTATGTATGGTGTAAGTGAAAAACAATTTAGAAGATTGTTCCAAGAAGCTGCAAGAAAAGATGGTAACACAGGTGCTATCTTAATTCAATTTTTAGAGCAAAGACTAGATAACGTAGTTTATAGAATGGGATTTGCTACAACTCGCCGTTTTGCAAGACAATTAGTAACTCACGGACATATTTTAGTAAATGGTAAAAGAGTTGATATACCAAGCTTCCGTGTAGCTGTTGGCATGAAAATTGAAGTAGCGGAAAAAAGTAAAAACAACCCACAAATAACAAGAGCTATAGAGCTTACAAATCAAACTGGCATTGTTGCATGGGTTGATGTTGAAAAAGATAAAAAATTTGGTATTTATACAAGAAATCCAGAGAGAGAAGAAGTTGTCATTCCTGTAGAGGAAAGATTTATAGTTGAGCTTTACTCTAAATAATACTTAAAAGGATACAAAGATGAGAAAGATAGTTACATCTGCTTATATGCCAACTGAGTTTAGTGTTGAGAATATTAGCGATACACAAGCTAAAGTTAGTGCATGGCCTTTTGAGATAGGATATGGTATAACATTGGCTCATCCATTAAGAAGACTTATGTATCTTAGTACAGTTGGTTATGCGCCAACTGCTATTAAGATAGATGGTGTAAAGCATGAATTTGACAATAAGCGTGGTATTCTTGAAGATATAGCTTTATTTTTGATGAATATTAAAAATATTCGCTTTAAACTTAAAGAAGACTCTAAAAAAGAAGAGATTAGTTTTTCTTTTAAAGGGCCAAAAGAGATTAAAGGTGAAGACCTTATAAATGATCAAGTTGATGTTGTAAATCCAGAAGCTTATATAGCTACTATCAATGAAGATGCAGAATTAAATTTCACTTTGATAGTAGAAAAAGGTATTGGGTATGTTCCTAGTGAAGAAATTAGGGATAGATTTGATTCTGATTATATAGTTTTAGATGCGTTTTTTACACCTGTAAAAAATGTTGTTTACAATATAGAGAATGTGTTATTTGAAGATAACCCAGATCATGAAAAAATAGTATTTACTATAACAACAGATGGTCAAATTACACCTATGGAAGCGTTTAAAAATGGACTTGATGCTATGTATCAACAAATGCAAGTATTTAGTAAAATTTCAAGCGCTAATATACAAGAAAGCTCAAATGACGATAGTCATAGCAATGAGATAGTTAAGTTGCTTAGAAATATATCTGAACTTAACTTAAGTGCTAGGTCTTATAACTGCCTAGAAAAAGCTAACATTAAGTACATAGGTGAACTTGCACTTATGGACCCAAGTGCTTTGGCTGACCTTAAAAACTTAGGTAAAAAGTCTTTAGATGAGATTAAAGGTGCAATGATAGCTATTGATTACCCTGTTGGAACTAGCAAGGTTTTGGGTATCAAAGATGAGCTTCTTAAAAAAATACATGATTTAAAAGCACAAAGTTAAGGATAAAACAATGAGACATAAACACGGTTATAGAAAACTTGGAAGAACTAGCACACATCGTGCTGCATTACTTAAAAATTTAAGTATAGCAATTATAAACAATGGTAAAATTGAAACAACTTTAGAAAAAGCGAAAGAGCTTAGAGGTTATATTGAAAGACTTATCACTCGCGCAAGAAAAGGTGATTCTAACGCACATAGATTTGTTTTTGCTAGCTTACAAGATAAAGAAAGCACTAAAAAGCTGTTAAATGAAGTAGCGCCAAAATATGTAGATAGAAACGGTGGATATACAAGAATAGTGAAAACTAGACTTCGCCGTGGCGATGCTGCTATGATGGCTTATATAGAGCTAGTATAATTTTTAAAGCCCTTTTTAGGGCTTTTTTTGCTTATGAAAACAACAATTCTTTCTTATCAAGATTGTTTAGATGATTATGTTTTAAATTCTGAATTTTCAAAACTCGCAAATATTTCTAAAAACGCTTATCGTTTTTGGAGTGATGTTAAAATCGCTAAGTATCCAAACTCTAATATTGTTTTTTTGCATAAATTATATATAAATAAAAAATATACACACATAATCCCACAATGCACGGATTTATCAGGATATGTTTTAGCTAGTGCTTTCTGTCATCATACAAACTTGTCACGCTCGCATCTTGTAAGTAAAAATAACTCAAAACTATATGATGTCTTAGATATAATTTCTCCCAATAAAGTAAAGCTTATAAATCTTCGTGATTTTTTACACAAATACAATATACCTGCAAATGCACATATTTACATAGAAAAATGTTGTTTTTTTGGTCCAAGTCCATTTGAGAAAAAAATTAAACTTACAGATGTTTTATGTCTTGGGTATTACTAGGT
>CAZYDK010000086.1:0-6162 GCA_964646025.1 uncultured Campylobacteraceae bacterium
AAACTAGCTATAAATTTTCACTTCACATTCTAGTAAAATGTTGTGTTTTTGGTGGATTTTTTCTTTTGCAAGGTTGATTAGATACATAGCACTATCAAAGCTCCCGCCACCATTATTTATCATAAAGTTTGCGTGAATGTCTGAAAACATCATATTTTTATGCCTAAAGCCTTTTAGCCCCACATCTTCTATAAGCCTTCCTGCAAAATCCCCCGCTGGATTTTTAAACACAGAGCCAAAACTATGTCCTTTAGGCTGATTTGCTCTTGCTTTTTTTAGGCTTTCTACCACGCTTTTGCTAAAGCCATTTTGGATATAAAATACCCCCTCCAAAAACACCCCATCAAGCAAACATTTTCTATACTCAAAGTCAGAACTCCCCACCTTTATCATCTGTTTTACGCCGTTTTTTAGCACCCCCACATAAGCTAGATTTTGGCTAATGCACCACTCTTTAAGCCCCGCATTCATAGTTATTAGCCCACCTAGTTGACCTGGGAGTGCTCCTAAAAACTCAAAGTCTTTTATGTCATTTTCTTTTGCGTAGCGGTGTATTTTGGCTGAGCTTGTTCTAGCACCTATTTTAAGGGCTTTTTTGCCGTCTATGGTGCAAGGGATTATATAATCATACTCATTACTTAGCACACAGATTTTGCCTTTATAATTTTCACTGATTAGGACATTGTTAGCACCACCGATGATGATGTCAAAGTCATCTAGTGGGCTTATTTTTACGCAAGGACCTATTTTTATGCTTGAGTATTTAGAAAAATCAATCATCTTAAAAATGTCGGTATCTTGTTTATAATCATCGTCGTAAAGTCAATCATCTCTTCCATCATCCAAGGCATAGCAAAAATGATAACAATCACAACCAAAAGTATCTTAGGAACAAAACTAAGCGTCATCTCATTTATCTGTGTTGTCGCTTGAAAAATGCTTACCATAAGTCCTGCTATAAGCCCAACCAAAAGCATAGGAAGACTAAGCATTAAAGCTAGTTTAAAAGTCTGAACCCCAAGTGCTACAAGTGCGCTTTCCATTTTTATCCTTTGTTTGACAAACTTGCTTTATCTTTTGCTAAAACTAGCGTTTTAAGTATCTCATGAGCTGTTTTAAAATCAGCATTTATATCGTTTGGTTTAGCGTCTAAAAGATGTCTTATCACGCTTTCATTTTGCAAATAACTATCATTTTGTAGTAATGCTTTGTTTTTAATGCGTCTTATTAGTATTTCTTTTTCATTTATAGACATAAGTTGCAAACCTTTTATGAGTTTTACTATGATGATAGCTAAAAAAACCATCACAATTTGTGCAAAGATTACTTTTAAAAAACTCAATTTTATACTCTTTTAGCTTAGATTTTATAATGCCACCTAGATTAAGACAGCCTTTTTGATAAAAGCTTTGATACTTTTCATCATCAAAATACTTCAAATCATAGCATTTTTTACAAATCCCAACGCTTATAAAAGCCTTGATATTTGTATCATTCATAGCTTTTATGGTGTTTTCTATCACTCCGCTTAAAACCCCAGCCCTGCCTGAGTGTGCCACGCCAAAACGCTTATCTCCAACAAAAACCACCGAAAAACAATCCGCCCCAAGGCACATCAAAGCTACATCACTTTCATCGCTTACAAGCGCGTCACATTTTGGGTCATAAATTTCGTTTGTTTTAGCGGTATGAACTATATTTGAGTGGATTTGCTCCATAAAATACGCTTTTTTTAAAATCTTTTTTTGTGGATTTGTAGCTTTTATCTCATTATCAAAACCCCATACATCTAAGCTATCATTTATGATAAAATCATCAATGACTTTCCCCCTAAACTCGCTCATATCAAGGGGTATCACACCGATTTTATAGCCGTTATACTCTATCAAAACATATATCCAAAAGATTTTTTATCGCTTTGATAAACTTTAGAGCTTTTGTCCCAAATGTCACTTGTTTGGGTTTTTTCAAGATAATTTATGGTGTATTTTGCAAATAAATCCGTTTCTATATGAACTAGCCTTCCTACTTCATAGTACTTAAAAATAGTGTTTTCAAAGGTTATTGGAATGATACCTACTTTAAAGCTATCATCATTTACATCATTTATCGTAAGGCTTACTCCGTCAATGGCGATTGAGCCTTTTTTGGCTATAAATTTCGTTTGTTTGGGTGGAACGGACAATGTGATTTCGTATATATTGTCTAGCTTTTGAATGTTTATGATTTTAGCACAAAAATCAATATGCCCTTGCATTAAATGTCCGTCTATTTTATCGCCAAACCTAAGTGCACTTTCAGTATGCACTAAAGCCCCGCTAGAGTAGTTTTGGGTGGCTAGTATTTTAGCGCTTTCAGCTCCTATTTCTACCACAAAACCATCATCAAGCACATTTACCACGCTAAGACAAGCACCATTTATAGCTATGCTATCGCCAAGCTCAGGTTTTAAAGCGCTTATTACATTTAGGTATCTTCCGTCAAAATTACGCACTTTTGCTACTTCTTTTATAAGTCCATTAAACATGATTTTCCTTGTTTTTTATCCAAATTATATTTTTTTTGCGTTAAAATCATCTTTTTAAATACAAAAAAGGTAAAAAATGACTTATGATATTATAGTTGTTGGTGGCGGACACGCAGGTATTGAAGCGGCTGCTGCTAGTGCAAAAATGGGCAAAAAAACACTACTTATAACGATACTTTGTGAGCAAATCGGCGCCGCATCGTGCAACCCTGCCATTGGTGGTCTAGCAAAAGGGCATTTAGTAAAAGAAATTGACGCTCTTGGTGGTATGATGGGCGAGATTACAGATAGGGCTACGATTAGTTTTAGAACTCTAAATGAAAGCAAAGGCGCTGCTGTTCGTGGTAGTAGGGCTCAAATTGATATGGATTTATACAGAATAAACGCTAGAAATATGCTTTTAGGCTTAGATAATCTAACGATAACTCAAGAACTAGCTATGGAACTACTTACTGAAAATGGCAAAGCTTATGGGGTAAAAACCCAACTAGCAACTTATAAAGCTAGCAAAATCATCATAACAACAGGAACATTTTTAAATGGACTTATCCATGTTGGTAAAAACAAAATTGATTCTGGTAGGGTTGGGGAGTTTGCTAGTTCTCATTTTTCAAGCTCTATCGCTAAAACAGGCTTAAAAATGGGTAGGCTAAAAACAGGAACTTGTCCTAGAATAGACGCAAAAAGCATTGATTTTAGTGTGCTTGATACTCAGCCTTCAGAAACTCACAACTTTTTTAGTATGAAAACAAAAAAGCATTATAATGAAATGCTACCTTGCTACATCGCTCATACAAACGCAAAAACTCATCAAATCATACTTGACAATATGCACGATGCACCGCTTTTTAGCGGTCAAATACAAGGTGTGGGTCCAAGGTATTGTCCTAGTATAGAAGATAAAATCAACCGCTTTAGGGATAAATCAGAACATCATATCTTTGTAGAACCACAGACAAAAGACGCAACAGAATACTATGTAAATGGTCTTTCTACATCTCTTGATTTTTCTATCCAACACGAGATAGTAAAAAGCATAAAAGGCTTTGAAAATGCCAAAATCACAAGGCATGGATATGCGATAGAGTATGATTATGTAGAGCCTACTGAGCTTGATTATACGCTTGAGTGTAAAAATGTAAAAAACCTTTATCTAGCAGGGCAAATCATAGGCACAACTGGATACGAAGAAGCGGCAAGTTTGGGTCTAGTGGCTGGGATAAATGCGGTTTTAAGCCTTGATAATAAAGAGCCGTTTATTATGCGTAGAAATGAAGGTTATATCGGTGTTTTGATTGATGATTTGATAAGTAAAGGCACAAAAGAGCCTTATAGAATGTTTACAAGCCGTGCAGAGTATAGACTACATCTTAGAGAGCAAAACGCAAAATATAGAATGCTAAAACATTCTAGGCGTTTAAATCTTTTAGAAGATGAGTATCTTAAAAAGCTAGAAAATGACCAAAAGATAATTGATGAAAAAATGCTAATGCTTATTATGGAAGATTTACATCCTACAAAAGAGTTTAACGAGTATTTACATAGTTTTAACCAAGAAAGCGTTAGCTCAAAAACATCATGGCAAAAAATCATCGCTAAAAAATGCTTTGAAAAAGAGCATTTACAATACATTGATGAGTTAAAAGGTTTAAATGATGATATTTTAGAAGAGCTTTTAAATACTTGTAAATATTATCATTACATAAGATTGCAAGATGAAAACATACAAAAAATGAATGAAATGCTAGAAACTAAAATCCCACAAGATATAGATTATAGGGTGATTAGCGGACTAAGCAACGAAGTAGTAGAAAAGCTAGAAAAAGCTAAATGCCCTACGCTTTGGGAAGCAAGCAAGATAAGCGGTATAACTCCAGCAGCACTTGATATGCTACATATTTATATAAAAATTCATTTTTAGGGTTTGTGGTTTTGGTTATAGAAGGATTTTTGCTGATTTTTAGGGTTTTGCTTATCCTTCTTGGGGTGGGGGTGGTTGTATTTGTGATAGCTTATATTTTACAGCTTTTACTAAGATTTATAAAAAAGATAAAAAAGGAAAACGATGATAGCACAAAATAAAAAAGCTTTTCATGATTATCATATCATTGAGCGTTTGGAGGCTGGGGTGGTTTTAAAAGGTAGTGAAGTTGTAGCTCTTAGGCTTGGTAGATGCAACCTAAAAGATAGTTTTGTGCGTATTATAAAAGGCGAGATATGGCTACTAAACTCTCACATATCTTTACTAAACACCACAAACAAACACTACAAACACGAAGAGCGTGGAGCTAGAAAGCTACTACTACACAGAAGACAAATAGACAAAATGCTAGGAAAAGTAAGCACAGAAGGCTACACGATAGTCCCACTTAAAATCTATTTTAACCACAAAAATATAGCAAAAGTAGAAATAGCCTTAGCAAAAGGTAAAAACTTGCACGATAAAAGAGTGGCACTAAAAACCCGCCAGCTAGACATTGAAGCAAAAGCAGCGATGAAAGACTACCGCTAGTGGATATTTTTTTATATATTTTGTATGTTTTTATAATTTTTGTTACGCATACAAATATATATTTTAAATGTAGCGATAATTTGTTTTTTGCTAAAAGCAAAAACATTTTAGCCGCCATTTTTAGCTTTGCTTTTGCTCTGTCTTGCGTAAATGATTTTGCTTTTTATAAGCTTTTTTATTTTTTGATAATTCTTGGTTTTAGCACTTTTGTTTTTGCTTTATCTTTGATGATACTATGGTTTAAGACAAAAGATATTTATAATGGTTTTTTATCTAAGGTGATTTGGATTTGGGAAATCATCACTTTTGTGCCGATTTTTTTAACTAGTGTTTATTTGTGGTTTTTAAAATCATATGAGATAAACGCACAATTTATACTACTTTTTATCATAGCTTTTGCATTTTTTTACAAAGCTGTAATTGGTGCTGTAAATACTCCAAAAGTAAAGCATGTAAATATATTTAGTGATAAAATCATAAGCCCTTTAAGTGTGGTTTTATTAGCTGATATTCATCTTAAGAAAAACCTAAACAAAGATTTTTTAAAAGGCATTATAGATGAGACAAACGAGCTAAACCCTGATATGATTTTAATAGCTGGAGATTTGATAGATACTAGCATTAAAAATATAAATTATCTTGAGCTTTTAAATGATTTTTCATCAAAATACGGCACTTTTTATGTGCTTGGAAATCACGAGTATTATCACGGCGTAGAGCAAATACATAAAAAGCTAAAAGAGTATAACCTAACCATACTTGATAACAAGATACAAAACTTTGATAGCTTTAGCATAAGCGGGACAAATGATTTAATGGGTCTAAAATACAAAAATTTCAAACCTGATTTAAGCCCTATCAAACCACATTTAAACGCAAGTAAATTTAATATACTTTTAACTCATCAACCAAAGTTTGTTAAAAAATACGATGTGAGTGATTTTGATTTAGTCTTATGCGGACATACTCATGCGGGGCAGATTTTTCCTTTTTCTTTGGCGGTTAAGCTTGAGCAAGGGTTTTTAAATGGGCTTTATAAACTTGGTAAAACATTGATGTATGTTAGTAGTGGGGCTGGTTTTTGGGGAATGAGTGCTAGGTTTTTTGCACCAAGTGAGATAAC
>CAZYDK010000087.1:0-3872 GCA_964646025.1 uncultured Campylobacteraceae bacterium
CTGTCTTGCTTGTGTGTGTTTTGATTTGCTAACTTTTTAAAAGCCCATTTTAAAAAAAAATCAAAAAGCCCACACGAACAAATAAAAAAAATCGTTTTTTGAGTTTTAGAAAATGCTTGTTTTTGCGTGTGAAAGCGTGAAAGCGTGTAAGCTAATAAAGTGCTAGAAGTTGCCGATTTTTTCGGCACTAGGGGGCTATGAACCCACGCACACACACTCACTCACGCTAATAGACAAAGCAAAATTACTATCAAAAATACAAACATTATGAAACCTACCTAGTGGCTATTTCCAAAATGGAAACAACCAGTAGTCAAGTTTTACTTGACAACTTGAAAGCTCTTTTTTATCGTGTTTTGCGTGGGGTGGCGTGGTAGGTGATAGTTTGATGATAATAATACAGCGTGGCAAATATAGACTATACACTACTAAAAGAGTGTAAAGGCAAGGCAAAGCATAGGTTTGTGATGGGCGGTGGTTTTGTTTGTGGGTGCAGATATGGTGTAGTGTTGTGGTGGTGCTTGTGATGAATTTCGTTTGTTAGGGCGTAGTTAATATGGCGTGGTGGGTGGCAAAAAATCAAACGCTTATTTGCAAGGCGTTTTATAGCAGTATGTAAATAAAACTTACATACTCAAATATGTATAAATCTATGTAAAAAAATGTGTATTTTTTGTGGGTGGGCAGATGGTGCGGTCGTAGTCGTAGCGATAGGTAGATATATACTACTTAAAAGAGCGTAAAAGCAACTACTAAGAAATCCTCGGTGGTTGGCATTGTCTGTTTGGTGGGCTTTGGTGCAGGGGTAGTGGCGAGTGATAGCGTGTTGGTTTGAAAAATGATATGTTAAAAAATCCGTAGAAACTTTAACACAAAGTGATGATATGTTAAAAATCCGTATTTTTTTAACATTTGTTGGGTGGTGGAATGCGGCATAAATATAAACTATACGCTACCAAAAGAGAGTATAAAGACAAAAAATGACGAGAGATGACGAAGAAGTAAAACCTTAGTAGATAAGCTTTTGCACTTGGTGGAAAAGTAAAAAAGACTAGCAAGATGACATAAGATTTGCTCTAAGAGACAAACAAATAATGATTGTGGTTGGAATGATTTTCGTTTGTTTTGGGTGGTGGGATACGGCGTGGGCTACAAAGCTATCAAACAAACGAAATTTTATAACACTTAATTTTAGTTTGTAAAAAAATTAAAATAAACAAAGTTTATTTTAAAGGATAAAAATGGACATTTTAACACTTCAAAACTTTTTAAAAGAGGCGGAAGAAAAACAATACGCAGAAAAGCACGAATTCAAAGAAGCTCTTAAATACTATCACGCAGACCAGCTCCCAGATGATGTAAGAGCTAAAGTAGAGCAAAGGGGTCAGCCACCGCAGTTTGAAAATATCTTTGCTATGCTAAGTGATAAGATACTTGGCTTTAAGCTAGATGAAGAAGTGGATGTGGGCGTGTTGGGTCGTCAAAAAGAAGATAATGATTTAGCAATCATAATCCAAAACATCATCAAGGCTATCTACGACCACAAGGACTTCAAAATAGCTCAAAACGAGCTAGACTTAAACCTAAGCTTTGGCATAGCGGTGGCTAAGGTGTGGGTAAAAGATAGGATAAACAAAAACAACGACAACGACAAAGAACGAGTGATAAAGATAAAAAGCATTGACCCAAGATACTTCTACATAGACCCTAAATCAAAGCTAAGCGACGCTAGTGATAGCGAGTATTTTCATCACAAGATGATGATAAGAAAAGAGTTAGCAGAGCGTTACTTTGGCAGTGCTATCAAAAAGATAGTGCCAAAGCGTGATGGATATGCTAGAGAGTATATACCTATCATAGAAAGCTGGGTCAAAAACTACAAAAACGATAGCTGGGATAGGCATATATGGAGTGATAATGTCCTTATCAAAAGTGAAAAATCAGTCTTTAGACACGGCAAACATCCGTTTGTAGTGCAAAAGCTAAAAATAGACCATAAAAATAGGGCTTATGGGTTTTTTAGAAACCTAAAGCCTATCATTGACAGCATAAATTACCAAGAGAACAGAGCTATGAATATGATTAGCTCTAAATCTATCATCATAGAAGCAGACGCTGTTGATGATATGGAAGAATTTGTGGAGCAAATTAGTTTAGACAATGGCGTAAGCGTGGTGCGTAGTGGAGCGTTAAGAGAGCAAAAAGTGCAGATAAATCAAGTAAGCTCAAACTTAGTAGCACTTAACCAAAAAACAGCCGAGAAAAAGCAGTCCGCTCAAAGGCTAATTGGCTTTAATGAAGAGATGTTAGGACTTGCTAATAATCGTATGAGTGCAACCGCTATGGAACATCGCTCCAATGCTGGTATGATAAGCCTTGCCTTGTATATAGAAGCAAGTCATACTATGCTTCAAAACATCGCTAGTAAGTGTATAGACAATATATGTCATTATTTTGACAAAGAGCAAGTGTTTAAAATAGTGGATAAAAATGATTTTACGCATTACTTTACAATAAACGAAGCTGTTGAAGAAGACGGCAAAATGGTTGTGAGAAACAAGATAAAAATAGGCGGATATGATATCGTGCTATACATCAAACCAGCTAGTCTTGGAGATAGAGACGAAAGATTTAAATACTGGAGTGAGCTTGTTAAAACATTTACAAGCACTGACCCAGTGTTTGCTAAGAGACTATTGCCACTGATGTTTGAAGACGCACAAAGTAGTGTTTATCGTGATGTAAAAGAGCTTTTAGAACAAGAAATAGCACGAGAAGAGCAAATGCAACAGCAACTTCAAAACAGCCCAGAGGCTAAAAGAATGGAGCTAGAAAACCAGTTACTTGAAACCAAGATAGAGAAAAATAACGCTGAGGCGGCGGTGCATTATACAAGAGCTGATTATAATTTACGCAAAGATGATTTGCAAGGAGAAAGAGCAGACCTTGAGTGATGTTTGTGCTTGATGTTTGTTGGGGGTGGGTTAGGTTTTTGGTTTTTTGGTTTTTTGGTTTTTTGGTTTTTTGGTTTTTTTTGGGGTGGGGATTGTTTTATTTTTAGATTTGGTATGCTTAAAACTAGCTTAGATTTGGCTAGTTTTTGGCGTAGTTTTCTTAATATCTCCTTATATTTTACTTAGTATTTGCTTAGAAAAAATTTTTTTCAGTGAATTATTTTTCCATAAATTTGTGTAAATTTAGGACATTTTTGTCCGCTATTTTTTAAGTTTTATTTTATATTAAATGCTTTAAATGATGATTTTACCATAATATTATTTTTATAACTATATGTTTTTATGGAGTTTTTAAGGACAAAATTGTCTAATCTTTAAGGACAAAATTGTCTATCTTTTTTTACTCAAATTATAAAAATCGCTATTTTTCGGGATATAAAATAGGCTTAAAGCTCGTTTTTATCGTGTTTTGTGATGATTTTGCATTTTTTAAGCTTTTTTTTGAATTTTTGTGGTATTTTATTTAATTATAGGTTCAAGTATAAGATACTATAAATAGTATTCTATTAAATTTAGAATTTAAATTAAAAAAATAAAAGAAAAAATAAATCAAAAAGAAAAACAAAAAAATCCACGCTAATTTAAGCTTAGACACAAAAGCAAAGTTTAAGATAATTTTAAAATCCACCATTTTATGTAGCAAATAGTAATCATAAAAAATTATGAAATTAAGTAAAATTTTATGAAAATCCAACTATGATTTCAAAATCAAATAGGCGATGTGGGGACACATCAGTCCTATCAGCTAGTGTTTAGCTGTGATATTTAACATTTTATTGTCAATTGTAAAAAGTTTGTAAAGTTATGTATTTTCGTTGTATTTTTACTAAAAGGATACGCTATGAAATATGCAATTTT
>CAZYDK010000087.1:3972-6160 GCA_964646025.1 uncultured Campylobacteraceae bacterium
TTTATAGTGCTACTAAGCCAAATCCAAAACCTAAGCAAGAAAAAAGACAAGCTATAAAAATTACAGACTATTACGCTCAAATTCATACTATGAGAGCTGTAAATTGTAGTCAAAATGCTTTTGTGGAGTTTTGCGAAAAAAGACACAAAGCTAGACGACAAAAGTTGAGTGATGAAAGCTTGACAAAGCTCATCAACAAGATAAACGCAGTAGATAACTTGCAAAAAGCTGATGAGCTTTTAGATGAAGCTATGGAGAAAGGTTGGGCTAGTATATATCCAAAAGAGCCAAAAGCACAAAGCACGGCACATCAAACACACGATGAACTTTACGCAGAACTACAAAGCAAAGGCTACGGCTTAGCAGATATAATGCTAAGCGAAAACGAAAGCCTAACGCTAGATGGAAAAACCTACAAAACAAAAATGCTAGGTGGAAAGCGAGTGGTTTATGTTGTGTAAAGATTTGATTGATTTGGTAGAAAAGGCTGTAGCTAGTAGCTATGTAAACAACTATGAGGTAAAGCTTTTAAAAGCAGAGCTTGAGAGCATAGAAAGTTTTTTGCTTAAAAGCGGTAAGCTTGATGAGTTTTTGGCTGATGTTTATACAGACGCTAAAGAAGTTGCAAAGTATGGTATCAAGCAATTTAGCTTGATGTATTTTAAGCCGTATTTAACTGAATGCAAAAAGCTGATGAGTGAATACAAGTTAAAAGCAAACATCAAAAGCTTTTTAGCTGGTGCAGTGTTAGAGCCAGAGCTACAAAACAAGCTAAGCAAAGCTGTTTTAGTGTGTGGCTATAATCAGTATACGCTTTTTGAAGAACTAAGAGAAAAAATTTAGCGATATATCCTTTTTAAGACATAAAAAGGAAAATGCAATGAAAGATATAAAATTCTACAACAGAAACGGAGTGTTGTATATAAAATACGACACGATAAGAAAAAGCACAAAGCTAAACTATAGTGAAAAAAACATAGAATGGGTGTTAAAAAACCCACACCTTTTTATAAGTGGTGGGATAACACTTCAAAAACTATACGATAGCTATGTAGAATGTTACAAGCCTTTAAAAAGCAAAGGTACCATAATACAGCAAAAAAGCTTATTTGTTTTCATTTTAGATTTTTTTGGCGATGTGGATGTAAGAAGTGTTTCGCAGTTTAAGTTAAGAACATTTCACGCTCATTTAATGAGCTATGTATCGCCTTATACAAAACAAACATTAGGCGTTGATAGGATAAAGTCTATCAATAGCCTTTTAAACTGCTTGTTTGACTTTGCTGTTGAAAGTGGTGTCTTGGATGTAAATCCACTGCCAAAACTAAAAGCACCACAACTAAAACAAAGAGTGGCTAGAAAAAAAAGCTTAGCAGAAAAACCACTAAGCGAAGAAGAGCTAAAAAAAGTTTTAAATGCCATAAAATGTGAAAACACAAAACAAGCTATAAAACTAGCTAGTTTTACTGGGCTTAGAACTGGAGAGCTTTTGGGGCTGAAATGGAGCGATGTAGACTTTAAAAATAACAAACTACAAATCAAACGAGCTAAAAATGATTTAGGCGAGATAGTTGAGCTAAAAACACACAGCTCATACAGAGATGTTTTGCTTGTAACACCAGCACAAGAAGCTCTAAAAGAGCTAAGAAATCTAAATGATAGCGAGTTTGTGATAAACACAAGCCGAAGAAAGTTGAGAAAACACTTTGCTTCGGCTTTGAGGCGTAGCGGTATAAGTGGCAAGAGAACTGTTTATAACACTAGGCACACATACGCTAGTATGATGCTTAGTCGTGGTGTAAATATAGCTTTTATTAGTAGACAGTTAGGTCACAGCGATGTGGCTACAACTGCAAAATACTATGCTACATATGTAGAAAACAAAAGCCAAGAAGAACAAATTTTGGCTTTGTTTTGAGAAAATTAAACACAGCGTGTGTCTAGTCGCAAAAGGTCTATTTTTGGGCTTTTCAAGATGTGATAGCACATTTTTAGACACACTAGTCAAAATGTCAGCAAACCATTATCTGATAGTGGTTTGAAACGATTTGGCTAGACACACTTGCTGACACACTGTGCTAAAAAACATACAATTGACATTATTCTTAAAGGGTTAGCTTAAGCTATGTAAATTACTATTACATAGCGATTTAAAAAATATTCTAAAAAGCTAACCTTAAAAATCACG
>CAZYDK010000088.1:0-6124 GCA_964646025.1 uncultured Campylobacteraceae bacterium
AAAGATGTAGAATTAATCCTAAAAAACGGCTACGAGATAGCTAAGAGTTGTTAATGGCTTATAAAAACTTATAAAGTAGCTATTTAAAAAGTTTTATGATTTATATTTAAAAATAATTTAGTTATGAGTTTAAAAGCTCATAACATTTTTTTTTGGTTTACTTGCATTAGGAGTATTTTGTTTACTTAATGATATCTTAATAATTTTTTAAATTATTAATAAGTTTGGTAAGGATATTTACTTAACCTGTATTAATCAAATAAATATAGAAGCTTTTTCGTAGTCACCAATGAGCATTTATTAAAGCATGGGGGTGGTAATTCTTTTTGTAATTATATAAATCTTGCAAAGCTTTTTATGTTGATTTTATGTTTATAGTTAGTTTTGCTAATGGTAGCATTAGATTTTCTTATAAATTCTTTTACACTTATTAAATTTGAACCTACAATTAAAATAAGTAAAATCAGCATAAGATATCCCATAGATTGAAATATCAAATTAAATTATTTATGGCTAAAATATCATTTATTTTTAAACTGTTTATATTTATATCATATTAAAAACAAACCCAAACAAACGAAATTTATTGCTTAAAGTTTGCAAATTCAAAATAATAAAACTCATCAAGCATATATGTAAGATGTTTTAGTTTTTGATAAAAGTTGCTCTCTTGTGTAAGCAAATACTCTTTATCGCTTTGTAAAATCTTGCTACTAGTTAAAAAATCAACTAAAGCCACCCCTTGTCTTTTGAAATCTTTTTTATAAAATCCAAGTTTATTTATCATATAAAAAAGCTGATTAAAACTTACATTGTAAGTGATATCAGATACACCATAAAGGCTTTTTAAATCATCTTTTAAAACATCTTTTATCTCGTGATTTTTAAAAATCCTTATGCTAAAATCCCCACGCTCATAATCCTTGCCATAATCAAACCCACAAAATGTAAATTTTTTTGCCTTTATTGTTTGCAAAAACTCCCATACGCCAGTCATTATCTCGCCTTTTATAACATTCATTTCTTCTGCTAGTTTTATGGTTGTTTCATCTGCGGCGTTAAAGATGATTTTATCATTATCCACATAGGCCATTTTTTTATCATCATAAAGCTCAACACTCATAGCATCAAAAAGCTCATTGCATACAAAAACGGCATTTTCAAACTCATCTTTATGGTTTAGTTTTATGCCTATTTTTTCAAAGTTTTGTTTTTGGATTTGTCTTAGTTTTTCGTGTGGTTCAAGTATGTTAAAGCTAAGCTTTTTAAAATCATCTTCATTTAAAAACTCTTTTAAAAACAAAGCCATATCGCAAAGCATATGACCTTCGTTTGCTCCTATCTCAACAACTTCTAGCATAGTGTCGTTTTGTTCTTTTAGCTGCATTGCTATTTTGAGTGCAAAGAGTTTTCCAAACAAAGCCCCAACGCTTACAGATGTGTAAAAATCCCCATTTTTACCTATTTTAGCGTGGTTTGAGTAGTATGATTTAAGCCAACTATCCATATACTTGCTAAATTTCATCAAAAGCCTTTTTATTAAACTCTTTAAAAAACTTTAGTGGATTTACGCTAATGCCGTTTATCGCTACTCCTAAATGTAGATGCGGACCGCTTACTCTTCCTGTGGCACCGCTTTTTCCGATTAGCTCTGAGTGTTTTATGACATCTCCTTTTTTTACTAAAATCTCATCAAGATGATAATATTGTGAAAAAACTCCAAATCCATGGTCAATCACAACAGATTTTCCAGCATAATACCTATCATCTGCAATCACCACTAATCCAGCATTTGATGAGTGTATTTTCGTGCCTATACTTGCTCTAAAATCTGTGCCTGAATGATAGCTTTTAAGCATGCCATTAAACACTCTAGCTGAGCCAAAAGGACTTGTGATAAAGCTATCAAGTGGCTTTTTAAAAGCCTTATTTATGTATGTTTTTAGTGTTTTTGTGGCATATGCTTTGTTTGCGATTTGTAATTCTTTTGCTATTCTTTCTTGCATTTTTTTATCTGGCGCTACCTTGCTTTGTGCTACGCTTACTTGTTCTTTGATTTGTGTTTGTTTGTATTCTCCATTGTGGATTTTTAAATCTTTGCAAATGTTATTTACGCATAAGTTTATAAAATCTTGTTTTGATTTATAGTGAATTGGGATTATAAGTAGGTTTTTGCCGTTTATTTTATATATCGTGTGTGAGCTTTTTAGGTCTATTTTGTCATTTTTACCTAGTTTTATCACTCTAGCCTCACCACGCACAAGTTTTATCTCATCAAAATTAAAAGCAAAAACATAGCCAAATATCATAAAAAAACATAAAATCTTTTTCAAAATCTCTCCTTATTGATAAAATATTTTTGATATTTTTAAAGAAAATAAAATCATAAAAATGCTTATTTTTCATATTTTTATGATTTTTTAATTATCATTATCAACATAATTTTATTTTTATTTAAGTTTATAAGCCTACAATTTCATCACTTTACATCAAAGGGGCATAAATGGATAAAATTGATTATCTTATCAGACTTAGACAATATTTAAAAATCATACATCATACCAAAGGTAGGATTAGACTTGACATAAATTCAGACATAAAAAAAGAAAAAGATTTGCTTGAACAAGACTTTAATTTAGATATAAAAGGCATACAAGAAGTTAAAGTTAATAAGATTTTAGGAAAAATAACTATAAATTATGATAAAGATATAATCGCTCAAGATGATATAAATACGCTTTTTGAAAGCGATGATAAAAATACTTTAGAGCAAATTATTAAAAAATATGAAGTATAAATCACTTAAAAGTGATTTTTAAAAGTAATTAAGATTGCTTTTAAAAATTATTTATTTGAAAGGATTAAACATGAGATTTTTAGCAGGTGTAATTATCGGTGCTTTGGGCGTTATGGCGTATCAAAAAAAAGATGAGCTAAAAGAAAGTGCAAAATGCTTTAAAGATAAGGCATTAAATAGCGTAAAAGGTGCAAAAGAAGGTTTTTGCTGTCAAAATAAAGTTGCAACTAATAAAAAAGCAAAATAATTAAAAATGAAAAAAGAAATACTAGAAAAATTTAAAGAAGAGTTTGAAAATGATTTCAAACTCTCTTCAAATAGACTTGGTGGAGACCATCTTTTAAGTGGGTTTTTGTTAGGTCTTATGAGTGGAAATGATGCTGTTAAATCTGGGCTTGGTTCGTTTTTTGCCATCAAATCTAGCAACTTAATAGCTCAAAAAGATTATTTAAATGCAGCTTTGAATATATTTTATGGATATACATTATTAAAGGATAAAAAAATGGGTAAAGATTTTAAAAATTTTCAAAATAACAATGGTTTTTATGGTAATAATAGCTACAACAACAATAACGATGACTATGCTTTTAGATACAATCAAGCTATGATAAATGCGTCAAATGCTGGTGCTATGGGACAATTTTGCCCACGCTTTAACAGTGAGAGTGATTTTGTAAATTATTGGTGTCCAAGGGGACAACAATTTGGCGGTGGTGTGGGTTATGGTTACAATAATGGCTATAACAACAATGCTTACAATCAATTTATGCAAAATAATACACTTTTTCAAAAAATCAACAACAGCATAGATAATTTAATTTGCCAACTACCATTTGTAAATATTGCAGACCGTGGAACAATAAGACTTATAAAAGGTATTTTAATAGGTGCTTTTATATTCTACTTACTAAACAATGAAAAAAGCCAAGAGTTTATATTTTCAAATATCATTAAAGGTTCATCATTTTTACAAGGTTTTGTAGAAGAAATAAAAGAAAGATTTGAAGATATAAAAGCTGAGATAGAAGAAGAAAAAGAAGCAGAAAATGAATAATTTTAAGCTAATTTTTAGCTCAAAAAATAGACTAAGATATAAATGTAATTTTATCATAGAAAACGATGAGAGCTTATATCATAGCTTGAGTGATTTTGGCGAGTGCGTTGTAAGAAAGTATGCCAAATCAGTATCTATTAGCGGTGATAATATTATAGATAAAAAAGATGATATAGCTAAGGTTTTATCAAGCTTTAAGTTACAAGCTACGGATATAGCAGCAAATCTAACTCCTAGCAAAAAGCATATTTATACAAGTATGACAGCTCTTTTGTTTAGTCTTACATCATCAAACACTTCAAGTATAAATAAAACTATAAGTTATTTTGCTTGTTATGATATTTTAAAAGAGGGTATAAAAGAGCTTTTAAATGAAGGGCTTACATCAAAAGTGCTTGAAGCAACTGCTGTTTTGGTTTCACTTTTAAGAGGGGATTATTTAGCGGCAAATGGCACAAACACAATGCTTAGCATAGGCGAATACATAGAAGAGCTTACAAGCTATAAAAGTGATGATTTGATAAAAGCTTTAGCAAAGCCAGATGATAGTGATGTTTGGGTAGAAAAAAAGCTAGAAAATGGCGAGCTTGAGCTATTTAAAATCAAAAGTAGCGAACTTAAAGTAGGCGATGTGCTAGTGGTTGGTGCTGGAGATAGTATAGTTGCAGATGGGTATGTGCTTGAAGGCGTAGCAAGTATAAATCAAGTAAGCATTACAGGCGAAGCTGAACCAGTAAAAAAAGAGCGTGGGGATAAGGTAATAAGCGGTAGTGTTATAATAGATGGTCGCATAAAAATATGGGCTGAAAAGGTTGGGGCACAAAGCACTAGAGAGTGTATAAAAGGATATATTGAAGAAAGCCTAAAAGAAAAAAGCTTAGTAGGTCAAAAAGCTTATAAAATGGCAGATAAATTAGTGCCTGTAACATTAGGTCTTGGCGGACTTTCTTATATGCTAAGCGGCAATACTCAAAATCTTGCTAGTGTTTTACAAGCTGATTATTCTTGTGCTTTAAAGCTTGCAACTCCTGTGGCTTTTAAATCATCTATATCAAAAGCAGGCAAAAAAGGCATACTTTTAAAAGGTAGCAAAGCATTAGAAAGCCTTGCTGGTGTTGATACTTTTGTTTTTGACAAAACGGGGACATTAACTTATGGAAACTTAAAAGTTAAAGATGTTGTTAGTTTTGTAAAAGAAGTAGATAGCAAAATGCTTTTAAACTTAACAGCTAGTGCGGAAGAGCATTATTTTCACCCTGTTGCAGAAGCTATAGTAAATGCGGCAAAAGAGCGTGGATTTTCTCATATAAACCACGATGAGGTTGAGTTTATCGTAGCGCATGGGGTTAAAACTTCTATGAATAATAGCGAAGTGATAATTGGTAGTAGGCACTTTTTAGAAGATGATGAGGGTGTTGATTTTAAGCCGTATGAGAAAAAAATCAAAGAGCTTGAAAAAAATACACTTTTATATGTAGCTAAAGATAAAAAACTTTTAGGTGTAATAGCCTTAAAAGATGAACTTAGGATTGATGCAAAAGAAAGCATAGCAAGGCTTAAAAAAGCTGGGGTTAAAAATATCGTTATGCTTACAGGCGATGTAAAATCTAGAGCTTTAGAGATAGCAAAAAGTTTGGGTATAGATAGTGTTTATAGTGATTTATTGCCAACCGATAAAGCAGCTATAATTGAAAAGCTTAAAAAAGACGGAGCAAAAGTTGCTTTTGTTGGAGATGGGATAAATGACGCCCCAAGCTTGTCTAAATCAGATGTTGGTTTTTGTATGCAAAAAGGTGCAGATATAGCTAAGGTTACATCTGATATAAGGCTTTTAAAAGATGATATTTTAAATGTGGCTTTAGCAAAAGAGATAGCCAATGAAACAATGAACACTATAGATAAAAACTTCAAAGCAACAGTAGGTATAAACTCAGCTATACTTTTAGGAGCTACTTTTGGAAAATTAAATCCATTTACTAGCGCATTAGCACACAATGGAACCACTATTTTACTGCTTTTAAATGCCTTGAAAGGCAAAAGTTTATTTTGATTAAATTTCGTTTGTTTGGGCTTATCTAAACAAACGAAATTTGTTTTATCCAGCGTAATTTTTCTCATTAAATAAAAAGTTTTTAATATAAAATAAATATTTCTTGATATAAATTAATTTATATAGCTTTGCTTTGGTGTTTTCTATGATATTTATTTAAGGTTTTTGTAAGCAACTTTCCCTATAATCACACTTTCATTTTTACACAAAAACATTTAATCAT
>CAZYDK010000089.1:0-6116 GCA_964646025.1 uncultured Campylobacteraceae bacterium
CATAAAAGCTACTTGAGTTTTATCGGCTTTTGCTTTTCCTGTGATTGTTTTTTTGACTTGCAAGGCTGTGTATTCATTAAAATGTCCATACTCTTGAAGTATTTTAAGACACAAAGCACCACGAAATTGTGCGAGTTTTAAAACACTTTGTGGATTGTATGCATAAAAGATATTTTCTATGGCTATTTCATCTATTTTGTGGTTTTTAAGCACCACTTCAAGCCCTTCGTTTAGTTCTAAAATACAATCTTTTAATTCTTTTTGCTTAATTTTTATAAGTCCTGCTTCTAAAAGCGAGTTTTTTGACCCTATTTTTTCTATGATAGCATATCCGCAAAATCTGCTCCCTGGGTCTATTCCTAATATTGTCATTTTTATCCTTGATATATAATTTCACATAGTGAAATAATTTTTTTCATATATGTGAAATATTATTTTAGGTTAATTGTGTAAAATTGCAAATTATATAAAAAATATTAGGATAATTATGCAAGTTGATGAATTTTTAACACTTTTTAAAAAAGAAATGTCTCCAAAAGAATGGGAAAATTATATAAAAACTTTAATCTTTGATGAAAAAAAATCAAAACAAAATATACTTGTTTTCAATGCCCCAAATATTTATTTGGCAAAATACATATCAAGTAAATATTCTAAAAAAATGTGTGATTTTTATGAAAAACTAACAAACAATAAAATAGAAATAAAAATCAACCACGAACAGCTTAACAAAATAAATACAAAAAGCATTACCACATCACAGATAAAAGAACAATCAAGCCTACTTAATGAAAGTATGACTTTTGATAACTTTATATGCGGAAAATCAAATTTATTAGCATTTGAGCTTTGTAAAGCTTGTATAAATGAAAAGCATTTTGGCAAAACATATAACCCAATTTTTATCCATTCTCCAACAGGACTTGGAAAAACACACCTACTTCAAGCTGTAGGAAATGCTTGTATGGAACTTGAAAAAAAGATAGTTTATAAAACGGCAAATCAATTTACCATTGATTTTACAGATGCGGTAAGAAACAAAACTATAGATAAATTTTATAAATATTATGATGGTTGTGATTTGCTTTTGGTTGATGATATACAGTTTTTTGCAAAAACTGAGGCAACACAAGAAGCTTTTTTTAATATGTTTGAAACCATTACAAGCACTGGCGGACAGATAATTTTAACCTCTGATATGCCACCAAATCTACTTAAAAATATAGACAAAAGACTACAAACAAGGTTTGCAAAAAGTGCTATGGCTGATATAAGTGTGCCTGAACTTGAAACAAAAATAGCAATCATAAAGAAAAAATGCGAACTAAACGACCTAAATTTAAGCAATCAAGTTATAAACCACATAGCAACATCTTTAGGAGATAGTATAAGAGAAATAGAAGGAATTTTAACAACAATTCATGGTTATAACAAAATTTTAAACCAAGAAATAGACATAAATATGATACAAAAACTTCTAAAAGACCATGTAAAAGAACAAAACCAAAACATAAATATAGATGATATTTTAGAAGCTGTATCAAAAGAGCTAAATATAAAAATAAGCGATATAAAATCAAACAGCAAAAAAAAAGAAATAGTCCTAGCAAGACGCCTAAGCATAGCTTTATCAAAAGAATTTATAACAAATTCAATGAGTGCTTTAGCCAAAAGCTTTGGATTTAAAGACCACACATCAATATCACACAATATAAAAACAATAGAAAAATTATTAAAAGATGACGGAGATTTTAAAATGCTAGTAGATGAGTTAAAAACAAAAATTTTAAACTCAAAACAAATAATGTGAAATATAGTGAAATAAAACAAAATATTGTTAGATTATTTAAAATATGCTAAAATAAACAATTAAAGAGTTTTTTCACAATTTCACATACCTAATATATAATAAAAATTTAAATTTAATAATAAAGGAAGTTTTCATGAAAATCAAAATCGGTAAAAAAAAGTTAGAAAATGCTATAAATATCTTAAGCTCTTATGCGGATAAAAAAGACAATTCTGGAATATCTTCACACATAGCTTTTAAAACATATAAAAATGAAAATAAATTAGAACTATATGCAAGTGATGGAGAAATAGGACTTAAATTTTTTATCAAAGATGTAAATATAACTGAAGATGGATTTAGCACAGTAAATGCTAAAAATATATCTGATGTTTTAAAAACTTTAGAATATGATGAAATTGATATAGAATGTATAAATGATAGTTTTTTTGTAAAACAAAATAGAACAAAATGCAAACTTCCAATAAAAATTAAAGACTATATAACACAATTCCCTACTACAAATGAATATGAAGAATTTAATATAGATTCTATGATACTTTCTATAGGATTTAAAAAAATCCTACCAGCAATAGACAACCAAAATATGCGTCAATGTTTAAATGGTTGTTTAATTGATATAAAAGAAGATAAGATAAACTTTGTAGGCTCAGATACAAAAAGACTTGCTTTATATGAAATAGAGCAAAAAAATCAAGGTGAAAAAAACTTTATAATTCCAAAAAGAGCTATAAATGAACTTTCAAAACTTTTATTTGAAAAATCAACTTTTAGTTTTAATAAAAACTTCTTTTTAGCTAAAGGAGAAAATTATGAGTTTTTTACAAAACTTATAAATGATAATTTCCCAACCTATGAAAAACTTTTCCCAAAAGAAACAATTTTAAAACTAGAATTAAAAAGAGATGATTTTTTAAATGAACTTAAAAAAATGAATGCAATATCAGAATTTTGTGCATTAAATTTCAAAAAAGATAAAATTGTTTTTGAAAGTATCAAAAAAGATAATTCAAACATAGAAGCAAAAACAGAAATAGAACTAAATTTACCTTTAGAAGAAGAATTTAGTATAAATATCAAAACAAAACTTTTAATGGATTTTCTACAAAATATAGAAACAGATACATATGATTTTGAAATGACTTCAAATAATAATGCTTTTGTAGTTAGTTCAAAAGAGTATAAAACCATTATAATGCCTGTAAATTTATAAGGATAATAAATGCAAGATACTAATACACAAGCTTACGCAGAAAGTAAAATTAAGGTTTTAAAAGGTCTTGAAGCAGTTAGAAAAAGACCTGGTATGTATATTGGGGATACAAACTTTAATGGTCTTCATCATATGGTTTATGAAGTTGTTGATAACTCAATTGATGAAGCTATGGCTGGATTTTGTGACGAAATAACGATTGAACTTACAACTGAAGGAAGTTGTATAGTAACTGACAATGGTCGTGGTATTCCAGTAGGGCTTCACCCAACAGAAAATATATCAACTTTAACTGTTGTTTTAACAGTGCTTCATGCTGGTGGAAAATTTGATAAAGATACATATAAAACTAGTGGAGGTTTGCACGGGGTTGGTGTTAGTGTTGTAAACGCACTTTCTAAAAAACTTATAGCAACAGTTAAAAGAGATGGAAATATCCATAGACAAGAATTTTCTAAAGGTATTCCAACAACTGAAGTTGGTATAGTAAAATCAACAAATCGCACAGGAACTTGCGTTGAGTTTTTCCCTGATGATGAGATATTTGAAGTAGTTGAGTTTGATTATGATACTTTGGCTAAAAGATTTAAAGAATTAGCATATTTAAACCCAAAAATAACAATCAATTTTAAAGACCAAAGAACAGGAAAAAGCGATAGTTTTCACTTTGATGGTGGTATAAGTCAATTTGTAGAAGATTTAAACAAAAAAGAACCCGTATCAAAGGTGATTTCTTTTAGCGATGAAGTTGAAGATTTAGCTATAGATATAGCTTTACTTTATAATGAAAGTTATAGCGAAACATTACTTTCTTTTGTAAATAACATTAAAACTCCAGATGGTGGAACTCATGAAGCTGGTTTTAGAATGGGTCTTACAAAAGTTATCACTAACTACATAGAAGCAAATGCAGCAGCTAGAGAAAAAGATGTAAAAATAACAGGTGATGATATAAGAGAAGGTCTTATAGCTGTTGTTAGTGTAAAAGTTCCAGAACCTCAGTTTGAAGGTCAAACCAAAGGAAAACTTGGAAACTCTTATGTGCGTGGTGCTGTAAATAAAATAGCATTTGAAATGCTTACAAAATACTTTGAAGAAAATCCAATTGACGCAAAAGCTATAATGAATAAAGCTTTAATGGCGGCAAGAGGTCGTGAAGCTGCTAAAAAAGCAAGAGATTTAACTAGAAAAAAAGAAAGCTTATCTGTTGGGACATTACCTGGAAAATTAACTGATTGTTTATGGAAAACCCCTGAAACAAACGAAATTTACCTTGTGGAAGGTGATAGTGCGGGTGGTAGTGCAAAACAAGGTAGAAAAAGAGAGTTTCAAGCGATTTTACCACTAAAAGGTAAGATACTAAATGTTGAAAAATCTCACCTTGATAAAATCTTAAAAAGTGATGAAATTAAAAATATGATTACTGCTTTTGGATGTGGGATTGGAGATGATTTTAATATAGAAAAACTAAGATATCATAAAATCATCATTATGACAGACGCTGATGTTGATGGTAGTCATATCCAAACACTTATTCTTACATTTTTCTTTAGATTTATGAGAGAATTGTTAGAAAATGGTCATGTTTATCTTGCTCAACCACCTTTATATCGTTATAAAAAAGGGACAAAAAAAGAAATTTATTTAAAAGATGAAAAAGCATTAAACGAATACCTTATAAAAACAGGAATTGAGCAAAACACTTTTGAAGGTATAGGAACAAAGGATTTAGAAGACTTTTTGAAAATTGTTGCTGTTTATAGAAGTGTTTTAAATGACCTTAAAAAAAGGTTTAATGTAATTGACGCTATAAGATATATAGTTGAAAATCCTGACATTATAAAAGAAGATATGCAAACAATTTATAAAACATTAGAAAGCTTTTTAAATAACCGCGGATATAATATCTTAAACTCTTATATAAATGAAAATGAGCTTAAAATATACGTTCAAACACAAAGTGGTCTTGAAGAGCTTGTAATTAATGATGTTTTATTTCAAAACCCACTTTTTGAAGAAGCGATTTATATCCATAAAAAGATAGAAGAAAGAAATATATTTGAAGATAAAGACTTTTTAGATGTTTTAGAAGAAGTAGAAAATACAGCTAAAAAAGGTGCTTATATTCAAAGATATAAAGGTTTAGGTGAAATGAACCCAGAGCAACTTTGGGAAACTACAATGGACCCTGAAAACAGAAGACTTATACAAATTAGCGTTAATGATTTTGATAGTGCGGGTGAAGTGTTTAACTTGTTTATGGGTGATGAAGTTGAACCTAGACGCGAATACATACAATCTCATGCTAAAGATGTAAAACATCTAGATGTATAATGAATTTTTTATCTCATAAAACAAACTTATTTTTTGTAAGTTTGTTTTATCTTTTTTGTTTATTTTATAGTTTAAATAGTATTAGCATTTCAATTTATGAGATAAACAAATTAGATGATTTAAACTTTTTGATAAAACTAATAACTGATTTTTTTATAAGTATTTTTGGTAAAAATGATTTTAGCATTAGGTTTATTTTTATAATTTTACATATTTTAGACATTGTTTTGATATACCTAATCTCTCGTAAAATATGCCCAAAATACGAAATATACGCTTGTTTGATTTTTATATTTATGCCAGGGGTTTTTGCATCATCTATAATTATTGATAATGCAAGTTTGATGATTTTTTACTCGCTTTTGCTTGTATTTTTATATAAATATGATTATAAAATAGCTTTTTATGTGTTTTTAGGGCTTTTTAGTCTTATAAATCAAAGTATGCTTTTTTTGCTTTTTGGGCTTTGTTTATACTCGCTTTTTTATAAGAAAAAGTATTTTTTGATTTATTGTATTGTTTTACTTTGTTTGTGTTTTTATAATTTTAATTTTGATTTTAGTGGTAGACCAAAAAACTACTTTATAGACAATATTGCTATCGTTGCTATTAGTATGTCTCCTATTGTTTTTTTGTATTATTTTTATACAATTTATCGCATAGGATTTAAAGAGCAAAAAGATATTTTGTGGTTTATAAGTGCTAGTAATTTTGCTTTGCTTGTGGTTATTTCTATGCGTCAGCAAATAAATACTGAGG
>CAZYDK010000090.1:0-6100 GCA_964646025.1 uncultured Campylobacteraceae bacterium
CAAACAAACGAAATTTAAAGCTCAAGGCAACTCTTTAAAAACATAAAGTGATATTAAAGTAGTTTTTAAATAAACTTCATTTTTTTATAGGAAAGGTTTAAGATGATTGAAAGATACCAAAGAAAAGAACTTAAAGAAATTTGGAGCGAAAAAAGCAAATTTGATGCATGGCTAAAGGTAGAAATACTAGCATGTAAAGCTTGGAAAGAACTAGGACTTATACCAAAAGATGATATAAAAGCCATAGAAAAAAACGCAAGATACAATATAGATGATATTTATGAGATAGAACAGCAAACAAAACACGATGTAATAGCATTTACAAGAGCTTTAAGCTTAAATATGGGTGATGAGAAAAAATGGATACATTATGGGCTTACAAGCACCGATGTTGTAGATACTGCAAATGGATATTTGCTAAAACAAGTCAATGAAATTTTAAAAAAAGACTTACAAACTCTACTAAATACCACAAAAGATTTAGCCTTAAAGCATAAAAATAGTGTTTGTATGGGTAGAACCCACGGAATCCACGCTGAGCTTACTACTTTTGGACTTAAGGTTTTAACCTTTTACTCTGAGTTAAAAAGAAATATAAAAAGATTTGAAAATGCTTGTTTGGGCGTAGAGGCTGGTAAAATAAGCGGAGCGGTAGGGACTTTTGCAAATACTCCTATGTTTGTAGAAGAGTATGTGTGTAAGCATTTAGGCATAAATGCTCAAGAGATTTCAACTCAAGTTTTGCCAAGAGATTTACATGCTGAGTATTTTAGCTCTATAGCTCTTATTGGTAGTGCTTGTGAAAGATTTGCCACAGAGATAAGAGCTCTAGCTAAAACAGAGACAAGAGAGGTAGAAGAAGGATTTGCTAAAGGTCAAAAGGGAAGTTCTGCTATGCCACACAAACGCAATCCTATCGGATGTGAAAATATATGCGGTTTAGCTAGAGTTCTTCGTGGATATATGGTAAGTAGCTTTGAAAACATAGCTTTATGGCACGAAAGAGATATATCTCACTCATCAACGGAGCGTATAATGCTACCCGATGCTACAAGTTTGCTTGATTATATGCTAAATAGATTTAATGGTATTTTGCTTAATCTTAGCGTAAACACAGACACTATGAAAGCAAATATAAACAAAAGTTTTGGGCTTGTTTTTTCAGGTAGAGTTTTACTAGAGCTTATAGAAAATTGTGGGTTAAGTAGAGAAAAAGCCTATGATTTGGTTCAGCCAAAAGCTATGAAATCATGGGAGCTTGGAGTTAGTTTTAAAGAGCTTTTAAAAGAAGATGAAGAAATAAAAGCTGTATTAAACGAAGAGCAAATAGAAAATATATTTGACACAAGTTATCATCTAAAAAATGTTGATGCTATTTATAAAAGAGTGTTAGATGAAAAAAATTAAAAATTATTTACTTTTAGCATTTTTTACATTCTTAGCATTTATTTTGCCAGGAATTATGTTTATGCTCATAAATAAAGACTATTCTTTTAGGTTTGAACTTGCGTTTTTAGGTGCATTTATACCAGCAGCACTAATACTTCCTTTGGTTAGACCAAAAGCAGTAGCTATTGTTATACTAATTTGTTTTATGCTTATGGAGCTTGTGCAGTTTTCACATCTTTTTTATTTTAATACCCCGCTAAATGTCTTTAGTCTTCATCTTATGATGAGCGAATGGGGTGAGATTTTTGAAAGTGCAAAAATGGCACTACCGTGGGGGCTTTATCATGTGATAGTTTTACTTGTATGCTACGGAGGATTAGTATTTTTATACATCAAAATACCAAGTAAAAAAAGCTTTATCGCTACTTTTTTAATCGTAGTTTTACTATCAATACTACCACATAAAGCACTTTTTAAAACACCAAGATTAAACAACTTTATGCCAAGAAATGATAGCGTTAGCTTATACAATAGCCTTAAAACATTTACAGCATACTTTTGCATATACCTAAAAGATAGCAACAAAGAAGTAAAAACATACAAACCATACGAGATAAAGTATATAAAAAACGATAATCCTATAAACATAGTATTTATTTTAGGAGAAAGCGTAAATGCAAACCACATAGGACTTTTAGGCTATGAGCGTGATACTACACCAAACCTATCAAAACTAGCAAAAGATGATGAAAATTTCATAGCCAAAAAAGCCATATCATCATCTGTTCTTACAAAAGTATCTTTGCCTATGATGATGAATTTAGCTTATCATCATGATGATATAAAACATATATTATCAGAACAAACACATCTTTTTAAACTAGCTAAAAAAGCAGGATTTAAAACCTACTATATATCAGACCAGACAGAGGCAGAAGCAACCGCTATGGCACCAAATTATATAGATGTTTTATATACAAAAGAATCATATCCGCTAAAAGCAGAGCAAATAGGAGATATGATACTACTTGAAAAACTAAAAGAGCATTTAGATGAGTTTAAAACAGGCAAAAATTTCATAGTATTTCATCAAAGAAACGCCCATTCTCCATATGAATTTGGATACCGCGGATACGCTAGGGGGGGGGTGTTTGATATAGAGCAAAAAGACAATAAAACATATAAAATCAACAGCTATGATAATGCTATGATTTTTAATGATTATTTAATTTATAGTATTTTTAGCACTTTTAAAGATAGTGTGAAGATACCTTCTTATATGCTTTTTACTCCAGACCATGGAGAAGCTATGGGCGAGATAAACGATGGTGTTAGCGAATGGGGACACGCATTTTTAAGCCACAACATATCTAATATACCACTTTTTGCTACGGCCTATCACACTAATGATTTGGCATATATAAACTCTTTAAAAAACATAAACTATCCAACCCATTATGAAATAGGACTACAAATCGCAAAACTTATGGGATATGAGATAATAAATCCAGAATACAAAGAAGATGTTTTTTACATAAACGGGGTTGATATAGCTGGTAATGCTGGATATATCAAGGGTATTAAAGAAGAAAATGGCTTAAAATACGAATACTTTAAATAATCTTCAAACAAACGAAATTTGCAAACTAAACCAAATTTCGTTTGTTTATCACTACATACAACAAAACAAAAAACTTTATAAAAAATACACATATATATCACCTAAACCATTTTAAATCCAAGTTATATTACCCTACCCCATAGCTTTTATATACAATATGGGTTATTTGGTAACATAAAAAACGATATATAAATTTCGTTTGTTTAAGACAGATAAACTTATCTTTACTTTAAAATAATATAATTTTCCAAAATTAATTTTATTTTTTAACTTATTTACACATAAAGGCGTTAAGATGCAAGAAAGCGTAAAAAAAGACATAGAAAAAATAATCAAACAAGCGGGGGCAAAATCTCTACCTGAAACTCCTATTAAAAAACTAAAAGTCATATGGCTACACCTTAGCGAGTGCACCGGCTGTAGCGAGAGTTTTACTAGATGTGAGTTGCTTAGTTTTGAAGATATGATTTTTGATATTATAGATTTAGACTATCATGAAACTTTTATGGCATCTAGTGGATTTTTAGCAGATGAGATGTTAGAATGCGATGAAGAGTTTGTCTTACTTGTAGAAGGTGCACTTAGCGAAGATGGATTTTTTACTGCTGGAGCAAACGCACTAAGCTCAAAAGAACATTTAAGCCACTTAGCAAAAAAAGCTAAAGAAGTTTTTGCCATAGGAAGCTGTTCTAGCTATGGCGGGATACAAGCTGCAAAACCAAATCCAACAAAAAGCTACGCCATAAATGAACTTTTAGACCGTGATGTTGTGCTTATACCTGGTTGTCCGCCAAGCGATATAAATATCATTGCTACTTTGGTGTATTATGCTTGTTTTAACGAAGTGCCTAAACTTACAGATGATTTAAGACCAGCATTTGCCTATGCAAAATGCCTTCATGATATGTGTGAAAGAAAAGTAGCTTTTGAAAGCGGAAATTTTACATACGAATTTGGCGATGATGCTAGTAAAAATGGAGCCTGTTTGTTTTATTTAGGGTGCAAAGGTCCATACACATACAATAACTGCCCTAAAACAAAGTTCAACTCAAAAACAAGTTGGCCTGTTCGTGCAGGGCATGGCTGTATAGCTTGTAGTGAGAAAAACTTTTGGGATGATTTTGGAAATTATGAGCGTCCTATAAGAGGTGATTTTTTTGAAAAAAGCACTGAATTTGTAGGTCAAAATGAAGACAAATATGACAAAAAACTAACACTAGATGATAATGGCATAAAAGATAATGAGTATTTAAGCAACATTGTTTTTGATAAAATCTTGCCTGATGGAAAATTAGGCTCAACGCTTTTACAAAACTATACAAACAAATACTTTGCTCCATCGCATCCATCTTTTGAGCTAAATGGATTTGCGGGATTACTTAAAGCTGCTGGGTGGTTTTTATATCAAAAAGATTGCGATATAAATATGCTTTTAGACATAGCAAACAAATACGACATCAAAATCCCAAGCGAATTTGATTATAAAATCACACATAAAGACGGCATAAATATAGATTTTTCAAAGGCATTTAGGCTTGTATTTATATATAGACTTGGTGGGCTTGATGATGAAGCTATATTGTTTGGACTATGTGTTAGCATAGTAAAATGTCTAAAAAACATAAGCGATGAGCTTTTAGTTAGCTATGAAAAAACGCAAATGTTTTCTCATCAAATCTTTAAAAAGCTTTTTTATAAATATGGTCTATAAATTTCGTTTGTTTGACGCCCATACGCTATAACGCATTTGGGCTAAACAAACGAAATTCAAACAAATTGCTAAAAACTACTTGCTTTTAGGACGGAAGATAACTGGGGCTTTATCGCTACCGTGCATATATCCTGCACCAATTAAATCAAGACAATAACCAATCGCAGAAAAAACACTATCAATACATTCTTTTATAGCTTTTGGTTTGCCTGGTAGATTGATAATAAGCGATGAGCCACGCACACCCGCAGTTTGCCTTGATAAGATAGAAGTTGGAGCGTATTTTAAACTATCAAGACGCATTTTCTCTCCAAAACCTAAAAGCTCTTTTTCAATCACAGCTCTTGTAGCTTCTGGGGTTATATCTCTTGGGGCTGGTCCGGTGCCACCTGTGGTTACTACCAAATCACATTTATACTCATCACATAGGCTAATTAGGTTTTTTTCTATCATATCCTTTTCATCAGGACAAAGCTTATACACAAACTCACATTCATTTAGCAAATACTCGCTAAAAACCTCTTTTATCTTCATTCCGCTTATATCTTCATACTCTCCCATACTAGCTCTATCACTAGCTGTTAAAATACCGATTTTAATAATATCCATTGTTTTTCCTTTATGACAAATTAAATAAATTTATCTAAAATAACACAAAAAAAGGATTAAAAAATGATTTTTGGGCTTATAGATTTTATAAACTTACTGCCACTATATACGCACTTTAAAAAATCTTCTTTACCAAGCTATACAAAAAAAACCATAAATTATAAAAAGACATATCCAAGCAAACTAAATCAAGCTCTTAAAAAAAGACAAATCCATGCCGCAATCATCTCAAGCATAGAATCAAATCGCCAAAAATACAAAAACCTAAACATAGGCATATGTGCAAACAAAAAAGTCTTAAGTGTTTTAGTAGAAAAAAACTCAAGCTTTAGCTTAGATTTTGAGTCCGCCACATCAAATATGCTAAGCCGTGTATTAGGACTAAATGGCAAAGTCATCATAGGAGATAAAGCTTTAAAAAGCTATCTTGATAACGGCAAAGAAAATTACATAGATATGTGTAGCAAATGGTATGAAAAAACAAAACTTCCTTTTTGTTTTGCTAGATTTTCATACATAGCAAATCACAATAAGCTAAACAAAACACTAAAAACCTTTAGTAAAAACTCAAACACCAAAAACAAAAGAGTAAAAATCCCAAACTACATTTTAGAAAAATACTCAAAATCTAGACAAATAAGCCAAAAAGACATAAAAATATACTTAGAACACATATACTACACGATAGATAAAAAAGAACAAAAAGCACTAAAGTTATACACCAAAAAAGTATCTTTTTTAAACTATAAATCATAAATTTCGTTTGTTTG
>CAZYDK010000091.1:0-5909 GCA_964646025.1 uncultured Campylobacteraceae bacterium
TCTATAATCTCACTATCAGCTTTGCCATAACTTAAAAAAACTAAAAAACCAACAATAAAAAAGATTAAAAAAATCATTATATATAATACAGTTTTAAACAATTTAAGTATTTTCATCAAACCATACCTTTTAGTTAATTTTTAAAAAAGAGTATAAATTTCGTTTGTTTGACACCAAAATCAGCTACAAAACAAACGAAATTTATAACAATTTACTCAAAAAATCCCCCTCCTTTTTTTATCACCATTTTACACAAAGCTAAAACACATTAAAAACTTTTTCTAAGTGTGATATTTACAGCATAATCGGTATTCATATCTCCAAAAAATGTTTTTTCAAACTCAAGATTAAATGTTGAATTACTCAAGCCTTTATAATTTAGCCCAACACTTGTTAGCATTCTGCTATCTTTTTTGCCTTGTATTTTTCTAATCACATTTATATCTCTTATGGTTTTATCGCCATTTTTAACTAAATCCGCCGCGTATCCAACACCAGCTCTAAAACCAAATCTATCACAATCCCCACTAGCTTTACCCACACTTAACATAGTTTTTAAGTTAAGTGGCACAAAGCTATCTACTTCTAGGTTTATGTATTCTTTTTCATTTTTCATTTTTTGCTTACCAACATATCCGCTTATAAGTTCAGCTGAAGGCTCCACATAAAACCCATTATAAACAAAGCCCCTATATCCAAGCTCAACACTACCGATGATGTTTTGAGATTTGTTTTTTGCTGGTAGTATTGCTATGGTTTGATTGTTATTTTTAAAGTTTATGCTAAAGTCATTTTTATAATCCACATATTTAGCTATCATATCTATGTGTAAGCCATTGTCATAAACAAAGCTTGAGTAAATTCCGCCACCATATCCGCTTATCATACCATCTGTGATATTAGATGATAGCTCATAAGAAGCAGACGATAACATAAATCCAGTGTAATTTACAAAACCGTTAAATTCCGTGCGTTTATCTGCACCAAGTTGGATTTCATAGTATTTGGTTGTATTGTAGTCAAGATAGCTACTTTCTCCACCATAAGCTCTAAGCCAAAATCCCGCACCACCCTTATCATCTCTTAGCTCACCCATTCTTTTTTGCATATTATTCCATTCTAAAACATAGTTAAAAAATATTTGATTAAGTGAGCTTTCTGCTGTTTGGATTGATTCTTTGTTTTCTTTTACAAAAAAATACTCATCATAATGACCCAAAGTTTCTGTGTTAGAGATATTATTTTCTGGATTTGGGTCAAGTGGTTTTATGATTGGTGGGGTTGGAGTATCTGGATTTTGTGGTTTATCATCTGGGTCTGTTGGGTTAGTTGGATTATTTGGGTCTGGTGGGGTTGGAGTGGTGATTTTTTCAAGATACCACTTAGCCACACCATTTTCATCATAATACTTCACATTAGGCATAAGTGTTGCAAACACCGAGCTTTCTCCTTCAATGCTAAAGTAATCCTTGCTTACTAAAGTAGAGTTTGCCAAACTTGCTAAAAGTAGTCTTTCTGCTCCATTTAAAAAGTCTTTTTTAATCAAAAGCTTATTGTTTGCTCCGCTTGTGGCATTATCTATATTGAGTGCATTTGTAGCACTTTCATAAATATAAGTTGTATTTGTTGAGCTAAGGCTAGATGCGTTTATGTTAGCATTTATGGTAGCACCATTAAACTCAAGGCTAGAAGTACTATCTGCTGTGATTTTACCTATAAAACTAACACCGTTTAAAAGACTGAGTTTTGAATTGGTTTTTAAATCAAAGCTTGAGTTTATAAAGATATTTTTAGCAATACTCTCACCGCTACTCACATTTTCTTGATACTTCATATTTGAGTAATAATTTTCATATGTATCTTTACCTGATGTTAAACTACCATTTGCTAAATACTTTATATTTTCTCCGTCAAATCCATCAATATAAGCTAAATTTTTGCCTATTGTTATATTTGAAGAAGTTGAGCTTATGTTTGATATTTCAACATTTGAATGTTTTAAAATATCAAGATTTGCATTACTTAAGGTTAGATTTTTCATCTTATAAACCCTATCTTCCCAATCTTCTTGATTTAGTCTTGTAGGGGTAGTGAAAACTTCTTCACCTGTTGCTTGCTTGATTTTGCTAGCTGTTGTTGCATCTACATAATTATGTGTTACAGGGTGACCTTGAAAAGCTAAATTTCCGTCTTTAAAATCCATACTATCTATATCTAATCCACCATCATAAACAGCATATTTATCAGTCTTATTATTATGGTTTTGATTTATTTTGATATTGCCTTTAATGCTTCCGTGATAAATTGTATTTGTAGATTCAGTTGTAGCAAATTTGTTGATATTTAATGTGCTTAATGCCCCACTAGTATTTGTTACAACTGCATTACTATCACTTGCATAAAAATTATTAAAATTAATACTATTGCCGTTTAAGTCAAACTTACCAGCATTATCTCCAAAATACAAATAATTAGTATTTATTTGATTTGCATTGTTTATCTTAAGGCTAGAATTGTTTGTCATATAAATACTGCCAAACGCATAATCCCTTCCTGTAGTATGTAGCTCAACTTCTCCACCGCCTATCCTAAGCCCTGCGGTTGGACTGCTTAAATGTATATTTAATTTTCCATTTCCAACCTTATGTAAAAAGTCGTTTTGTGCTGTTTTGGTGTGATAATTTACTATAGAACCATTTCCTATATCAAGTCCGCCATGCAAAAAGGTGGAATTTATACCGCTTATATTATATGTTATCCCGTCTTTTATAATAAGAGCGCTTGAGCCTAAATCAGCATTAGCAGTGATAGTTAAAGAACCGCCGCCTATGTAGATATCTTTGTCTTTTTCCATAGCCTTAACTCTAGCATCATAATCAGCCCTATCAGCTCCAGTAAAGTAATGCTTAAAAGATAGCGTATCCATAGTTTTTTCTAAAACAGTGCCTTTATTATCCTTAAGCCCCGTTGCATCAAGTATTAATGTATCAGAAGTATCTACCCTATGGGTCTTATCAAACTTATCTAAGGTATTGTAATTTATAGCATGATAAGACATATAAGTGCATTGTCCATTACCATCAGCTGCACTACTTCCAGCGCAATCAGTCGCTGCTGCAAAACCTACCATAAGCCATTTTTGCTCTACTTTATCCCATACATACAAAGCACTTCCACTATCACCTTCAGACCCCACGCTTGAAAACGGCACTCTACCGGTATCATCATAATAGCCTTTTGTGTAAATTGCTCTTTCATACTTTAAACTATCTTCTTTAGATAGTTCTATAAGTCCACCTGTAAAATATTTGTTTGCATCAGCAATATTTACAGCATCATTTTTATTTTCGGTTATTTTTTGATACCCTGTACCACTTCTTACAAACAAAGTGTATCTATCTTTATCAAAATACTCTGCTTTACCTATACCCACACTACTTGCATAACTTGGGTCTTTACTGCTTTCATAACTTATATCTTTGTTATTTTCATCATATACTTTTACAGGACTTAACTCGGCACTATGATTTAAGTTTAATTTGCTCATTCTAAGCGCTACAAAGTCTTCAATGTCTGTTCTGTGGCATTTTGTTCCCTTACAAGGCGTATCTTGACCAAAATAATCAGCAAAATCATTTGACGCACTTACAACCCTAGAACCTACCCCACCAAATTCTAACATCTCTCCTTGTTGTATAAGTTTTGGCTGTATCTTACTTACCATGTGAGCAGCACTTAAAACTCTATTGCTCCCAACATTTGAAAACTCACCTTTCATATTGCCTGTTTTATTGCTTGCTCCAAAATCAATCATAGGCATAGATGAAAAGCTATCTACTGTAGTTTTGCCGTCTTTAGAAGTTACGCTTAATCCTGTAGCTCCAGCTTTAAATCTGCCTTTATTAGCTCCAAAATCAAGGTAATCTTGATATGAAAATCTTTTATCAACTGCACTAGCATTTAAGCTTGAGTATAAAATCATTGTTAAAACTATTGATTTTTTTATCATTTCATTCCCTATTTAAATCATCAAATCCATAATTTTACTTAATTTTTGGTAATATCGTTAAAAAGTAGCGTAAACAAACGAAATTTAAAAAACTCCTAAATTTCGTTTGTTTGAGAAAGTAAAGTTACAATGTTCCATATGAAACATTAATTTTTTGTATAAATTAACTCGCCTTTAAAATATGTTTTTTCTACATTTATAGTATCTATTTGGTCTTTTTCTATACTAAAGATATCCTTATCAAGCACTATAAAATCCGCACTATAACCATTTTTTATCATGGTGCAATTATCTAAAAGTAGGCTTTTTTGAGTGTTTCTTGTTAGCATCATTACAGCTTTTGCTACGCTGATTTCTTCGTTTTTATTGTATTCTTCTCCGGTTGTACTAACTCTTTTTGTAGCTGCTTTGATTGTCACAAAAAGATTTTCTGGACTTTGATGAATCGTAGCAGGTGCGTCAGATGATATTGTGATATCATCAAAAGCTATATTTGTCCAAGTTTTTAAAGCACAAACCCTATCAAGCTCTTTTTTGTTTAAAGCCGCTGTATATCCGTCTAGCTCTGCGTACGAGAAAATAGGTTGTGGGTGGAAAGAAAACTTTACTTTTAATGTTTGTATGCGTTTGATTTGCTCTGCTGTTAAAAGTGACACATGCTCTATACGAACAGAAGGACACTCGCCCATCCAGTTTGTATCGTATTTGGCTACTTCATTGATGATTTTATCTATTGAGCCGTCGCCCATAGCGTGAAATGAAATTTGGCATTTATGCTCATAAGCCCATTTTATAGCTTCTTTCATATCATCATCCTCTGGATGAACCAAAAACCCTGTGCTTCCGTCTTTATAAGGCTCATTTACATAACCTGATTTACCAGATAATGACCCATCCATAAAAAACTTAACACCAGCGATTTTTATCTCGCCTTCTAAGTCTTCTTTGCTAAATCCATCTAAAGAATGCTTTTTGATATCTTCCCACATATTATACATACTTATACGCTGAGTAAAGCCGTATTTTTTAGCTAGTTTATACATAGTTGTGGCTTTGTATGGGCTTGAAAAACACATCATATCAGAAAGATTTACTATCCCAAGACTTGCATAATGCTTTCCTAATTCTCCAACTTTTTTTGCATCTTTTTCTAAGTCTCTTTTATACATAGCATTTCTTATCATATTTGACGCAGCCAAATCATACATAAAACCATTTGGGGTTCCATCTTCATATCTTCCTATTTTGCCACCAGCTGGGTCTTTTGTATCTTTTGTAATCCCTGCAAGTTCTAGTGCTTTTGAGTTACAAATACAGCTATGCCCGCAACTTCTTTGGATAAAAATAGGCTGAGTTGTTGAGATTTGGTCTAAATCTTTTGTTGTTGGGGTGCGGTTTTCTTCTAGTTTTGATTCATCGTAGCACCAACCTTTTATCCACTCCCCTTCTTTGCCATAATAAGGAGAAGTTTTCATATATTCTATAAGCTCTTTAATGCTATAAATATTTGGTTGATTACAGAACAAACTATCAACTATATCCATAACATAAGTTGGGTGCGTATGTGCGTCACTAAATGCTGGTAAAACAGTTTTTCCACCAAGGTCAATGACTTTATCACAGCCACTTTTATCAACATTACCTATATCAGTAAATACACCATTTTCTACCGCAAATTCGCTGATGAAATCATCTTCATTTGCACTTGTAAAAATTTTGCCATTTATGTAAGCTACTTTCATTTTAATCCTTTTTTATGATTTTTATACATTGTATCTAAAGTAAAAGCTAGTTTTTAAAATACTAAAAATCAATACATAAATGAATGTTTTTTTGTGTAGTTTTAACACAAACCCAAAACAAACGAAATTCAAAAATAATAATAAAACCCAGTGCTTAT
>CAZYDK010000092.1:0-5861 GCA_964646025.1 uncultured Campylobacteraceae bacterium
TTTCGTTTGTTTGGTTTAGTCAAAAAGTGATTTTTGTAGTATTTGTTTTGGGGTAAATGAGGTTCTGTGGATTTTGCTTAATCCTAGTTTTTCTATCATTTGGATATGTTTTTTTGTCCCATAACCTTTGTTTGAAGCAAGGTCATAGCCACTATATATTTTATCTAGCTCAAGCATTCTTTTATCACGGCTAACCTTTGCTAAGATACTAGCAGCCATAACGCTTTGGACATTAGAGTCTGCTTTTATCATAGTTTTTATACCGCTACCATAGTTTAAATTACCATCAAAAAGCAGATAATCATTTTCGTCCCTAAAATGCATTTTAAAGCACTCAAGCCCAAGCCCTAGCAAATAACTAAGCCCGTATTTATCAATCTTTTTTGGAGAAAAAGCTATGATTAGATAAGTGCTTTTTTCTTTTATCTCATAAAAAAGTTCTTCTCTTTTTTTAGGGCTTAGTTTTTTACTATCGTTTAAACCTTCAATCGCTTTGTGTAGCTTACAAGCAGCCATATACATATCACCGCATAAAGCTCCACGCCCAGCTTCATCTATGCCGATTATTTTTAGCTCATTCATAATCCTAAAGCCCATTCATAAAAAGGAGATATGGTTATGTTTTTAAAACTTGCACTTGTATTGTTTGTGATAAAAACTACATTTGATACTTTGTTTAACTCGTTTTCTAGTTTTTTGATTTTAAGTTTTGCCAAATCAATGTCTAAAAATGGCTCACATATAATTCCAAGCGATTCATTTGGTAGATAAAAATCAAAAATATTATTATAAAAAATTTCACTATCAAGTTTTAAAAGTTCGCAAAGCACAATATTTTCAAAAGTTTTTTTAAAGTCTTTTTTTATGCTTAGTGCGTCTTTTATGGCAAAGTTTAAAAAGTATGGTTTTTTGACTTTTTTATCAGTATGTTCTATCCAAAACAAAACATATTCATTTTCTAGTTTTTTTATCTCATCAAAAACACTTTGTTTTGAGATTTTATGCTCTTGTTTGAGTTTATTGAAAATGTTTAAAACGCTTGTTTGATAGCCTATATTTGGTGCTATTTGTTTTAAAATCAAGATTGCATTTTGTGAATAATTTGCTTTTAGGTGGTTTTGTAAAAATTTGCTGTTTGGTTGCTGTTGCATTCTTCCATTTAGTATATAAAGACTAAAAAGTGATGATATGCTAAAGTTTTTATTAGATGAGCTTATAAACTCTTCAAAGTCTAAAAAATCAAGCCACATTTCCTTAAAACCATCTACAAAATAATCTTTTTTTGAGCTAAGCAAAAAGATTTTTATATCTAAGCTCTTAAGAAGCTCTTTATTGATACTAGGTTCGTTGATTATGAGAGTTTTTATTTTATTTGAGTTTATAAAGTTTTTTAAGTTTTCATAGCTTTTATTTTCAAACCTAATGTCAAGTTCATCAATATACAAAAAATCTTTTTCATCTTTTAAGTAGCTTAAGACAAAAGTTTTTTTACCACTACCAATAGCACCTTTTATGATGATTTTATCATCTGTGATTTGTTTTTTTCTGTTGTAGTTTTGCTGTAATGACGGCGGATTGTGATAAAAATAATTTAAAATTTGCACCATAAAACCTTTGTGATTTTTAAACTAGATTTTACCAAAGTTTGGATAAGTTTTTTATAATCTTTATAAAAGGAAAAAAATGCAAACAATCATAGCGTTAGATTATAGCTCTAAAGAAGAAGTTGTAAAGCTTTTAAAATGTTTTAACAATGAAAAGCTTTTTTTAAAAGTAGGTATGGAACTTTTTTTTAGTGAAGGGCTTGATATAGTTAAATATCTTAAGGATTTAGGGCATAATGTATTTTTGGATTTAAAGCTAAATGATATATCAAATACAGTTGCAAAAGGTGCTAGTAATTTAGCAAAACTTGAAGTTGATATTTTAAGCATACATTCTTTAGGTGGTAAAAATATGCTTAAAGCTTGTTATGAAGCCATTAGCGAGTGCAAACACAAACCTATGCTTTTTGGAATTTCTGTGCTAACTAGCTTTGATAAAAGCGACTTAGAAGAAATTGGCATAAAAAAAGACATAAAAGAATATATGCTAGATAGAGCTTTAGCTATGCGTGAGTGTGGGTTTAGCGGTAGTGTTTGTTCTGTTTGGGAAAGTAAGTTTTTAAAAGAAAATGTTGGAAATGGTTTTATGAGTTTATGCCCTGGGATTAGGGTTTTTAGCGGTAGTGATGACCAAAAAAGAGTAGCTACTTATAATGACGCTTTAAAAAATCTAGCTGATTTTGTTGTAATTGGTAGAGAAATTACAAAAAGCGATAATCCAAAACTAGCTTATGAAAAAATATTAAATTATCAAAAACAATAAATTTCGTTTGTTTGGAGTTTTTATGGATATTTTTACTTTACTTGAGCAAAGATATACTTGTAGGGGCTTTTTGCCTAAACCTGTTTTAGAAAGTGATTTAAAAAAGATACTTTCTTACGCTCTTAAATCTCCATCTGGCACAAACGCTCAACCTGTTTATGCAGCTTTTGTTGATAGACAAAGACAAGATAAAATCAAAAAGAGCATAATAAATCTAATCAAAGAAGATTTAAAAGATAAACCTGATTATGAGTATTATCCAAGCGTTTGGAAAGAGCCTTATAAAAGTAGAAGATTTAAAACAGGTCTTGGACTTTATGAGCATTTGGGTATAAAAAAAGATGATAAATCAGCAAGATTAGAGCAATGGCTTAAAAATTATAATGCGTTTAATGCTCCTACCGTAGCTTATATTTTTATAGATAAATCAATGAGCGGTTTTATGCTTGATGCGGGGATTTTTGTATCTAGTTTCATCTTATGTGCTAAGGCTTTAGGGATAGATTCTTGTGTGCTTGGCTCTTTAGCAGAATATCCAAATGTAGTAAGACATGAGTTAGGCATAGATGATAATATGATGCTTGTTTGTGGAATTGGGCTTGGATATGAAGATAAGCTAGAAAAAGCTAATTCTTTTAAAACCACAAGAATTAGCATAGATGAAATGTCTAGCTTTTTTAAGTAACATAAAATGAAAAATCTTTTTAAAGATAGTTTTGTTGTTTGTTTAGCTTATATTCCGCTTGGAATGGGCTTTGGAATACTAGCTAGTAAAGAGCTTGGTTTTAATATATTTGAGATATTTTTATCTTCATTTTTGATATATGCAGGTAGTATGCAATACGCACTTGTGGGGCTTGCTAGTTCTAATGCAAGTTTGTTTATGATATTTTTTACCACTCTTTTGGTGAATTTTCGCCATTTTTTCTATACTTTAACGCTACTTAAAGAGCTAAAAGAATGTAAAAATCCATTTAAACATTATCTGATTTTTGGGCTTACTGATGAAACTTTTGCTTTGCTTTGTGCTAAAAAATACACTGATAATGAAAAAATACTTTTAGCATTTATAAATCATAGCTATTGGATTTTGGGTGGAGTTTTGGGTGGGATTTTTACGCAAAAGTTAAGCCTTGATTTTAATGGTCTTGATTTTACACTTATAGCATTTTTTACGGTTTTGGCTTTAGAGCTTATCAAAACTAGTGCTAAATCTACGCTTGTTTGTAGCATAATTTTGGCTTTGGTGTCTTTGTTTTTTATAAAGCAAAGCTTAATGCTTGTTTTTTGTCTTAGCTTTGGTGCTTTGTTTTTGGCTATATTTTATAAGAAAGGAATTAGATAATGGAGCATTTTTATATGATTTTTGTTTGTGCTTTAGGGACTTATCTTACAAGAGTTTTAGCTTATGTTCTTATAAACAAATCTAATTCTTTTTTAGATTTTTTACAAAAAAATATGCCACTTATGATAATGGTTTTTTTAGTGGCTTACTTTTTTAAAGATAAAATGAGTGTTAATGCTATCCCATTAAATGAAATTTATGGATTTTTATTTGTGTGTTTTTTACATATTGTGTTTAAAAAGTGGTTTTTAAGTATTTTTGGTGGGCTTATTTTGTATTTATTTTTGGTAAATTAAAAGTTTATTTTGATAACATTTTTAAAACAAATCAATAAAAGGATAAAGTATGAAATCGTATGTATATAAATTTGGTGATAATATAGACACAGATATCATCATAGCGGCAAGATATTTAAACTCAAGCGAAGAAAGTCATCTAGCAGCACACATTATGGAAGATGCTAGACCTGATTTTGCTAGTATTGTAAAAAGGGGAGACTCTATAGTAGCTGGAGAAAACTTTGGTTGTGGTTCAAGTCGTGAGCATGCTCCAATAGCACTAAAAGCAGCAGGAATAAGCTGTGTTATAGCAAAAAGTTTTGCTAGGATTTTTTATAGAAACAGCTTTAATACAGGATTACTTATACTTGAGTGTAAAGATACAGATAAGATAGATGAAGGCAATGAGCTAGAAATAGATATAAATAACGGTAAAATCAAAAACCTAAGCAAAAACGAAGAATACTCATTTGAAAGCATACCTGAGTTTATGCAAAAGCTTCTTAATGCTGGTGGTCTTATAGAGTATGCAAAGGAGAGCATAAATGGCTAAGATAACAGTTATAAAAGGCGACGGTATAGGCCCTGAGATAATAGATGAAGCGATAAAGGTTTTAAATAAGGCTTGTGAAGGAAAAATAAAGCTTGATTATGATTTTAGGCTTATGGGTGGATGTGCTTATGATGCTTATGGCACTCCGCTTCCTGATGATACGCTTAGAAGTTGCAAAGATAGCGATGCTGTGCTTTTTGGTGCTATTGGTGGAGCAAAATGGGATAATCTTGAGCGTCATTTAAGACCAGAAAGCGGACTTTTAAAGCTTAGAAAAGAACTTGAAGTTTATGCAAACTTACGCCCAGCTTTTGTTTATGATGAGCTAGTTGATGCAAGTGCTTTAAAACCTAGTGTTGTAAGTGGGGTTGATTTGCTTGTAGTAAGAGAGCTTACAGGCGGGATTTACTTTGGACAACCTAGAGAAAATAACGGCAAAAAAGCTTATAATACAATGGTTTATGAAGATTATGAAATTGAGCGTATAGCTAGAGTTGGTTTTGATGCCGCTATGAAAAGAAATAAAAAAGTTTGCATGGTAGATAAAGCAAATGTACTTGAGACTTCGGCTTTATGGAGAGAGATTTGCGAAAAAGTAGCAAAAGATTATCCTGAAGTAGAATTAAGCTATATGTATGTGGATAATGCAGCTATGCAACTTGTAAGGTCTCCAAAGCAGTTTGATGTGATACTAACTGAAAATCTTTTTGGGGATATTTTAAGTGATGAGGCTAGTATGGTTGTGGGTTCAATCGGACTTTTACCTAGTGCTAGTTTAGGTGGTAAGGTAGGCATTTATGAGCCAATTCACGGAAGTGCTCCAGATATAGCAGGACAAAACATAGCAAACCCAATAGCTACGATACTTTCAGCTGCAATGATGCTTGAGTATGCATTAGATGAAAAAGAAATCGCTTTAAATATACAAAATGCAGTTAAAAAAGCTTTAAAAGACGGATACCGCACAAAAGATTTAGCTGATTTTGGAGCAAAAACAGTATGCACCACCTCGCAAATGGGTGATATTATTTGTAGGTATTTGGATTAAAAATGCAAACGATTACAGAAGCAAAAATTTACGAAGAGCAGGGGCTAAAAGATGAAGCCCTTGAGATTTATAAAAAAATACTAAAAAAAGATAAGTATAACAAACTCGCTAAAGACGGCATCATGCGTCTTAGTGGGCTTGTTAGTAAAAACGATAGTGTAAATACTGATATGCTAAAGCTTTTTTTAGAACTTAAAAGTGAAAATGAGATTATTGAACTTAAAAGGTGGTTTATAAATATATGAAATTAAATATTGAAGAATTGGTAAA
>CAZYDK010000093.1:0-5815 GCA_964646025.1 uncultured Campylobacteraceae bacterium
TAAGCAATGAAAAGTTCGTAGCAAACGCTCCAAAAGAAGTTGTAGAGCAAAATCAAATCGCACAGCAAAAAGCAAAAACAGAATTAGATGAAATAGACGCTGAGCTTAAAAACTTAGGATAAATTATGAATGAATATATTTTAAAAATTACTTGCCCTGATAAAAAAGGGCTTGTAGCTATGATTTCAAATGAGATTTATAAAGCGGGATTTAACATAGAAAGCAATAGTGAGTTTGTATGTAATGATACAAACTCTTTTTATTTTTTAGCAACTTTAAGTTCTGATAAAAAAACACATGATGATTTTAAGAACATCTTAAACCAAATGCTAGAAAACGCACAAATTTCGTTTGATTTAAAAAGAAAGAAAAACATCATCATTTTAGCGTCAAAAGAACTCCATTGTTTAGGTGATTTGCTACTTGCAAACTATGAAGATGAATTAAATGCAAATATCTTAAAAGTTATGGCAAATCATGATTTAAGCGATTTTGTAAAAAGATTTGATATAGATTTTAGCTTAATTGATACAAGCAAAGACAAAGCACTTTACGAACAAGATATAATTACAGAGATTAAAAAATATGATGTTGATTATATAGTTTTAGCAAAATATATGCGAATTTTAAGTCCTAATTTTGTAGCAACTTTCAAAGATAAGATTATAAATATTCATCATTCTTTTTTACCAGCTTTTATAGGTGCAAACCCATACCTACAAGCCTATGAGCGTGGGGTTAAAATCATAGGAGCAAGCGCTCATTTTGTAACTGATAATCTTGATGAAGGACCTATCATTTTTCAAGATGTGGTTAGGGTAAACCACACTTATAGTTCCAAAGACTTAAGAAAAGCGGGTAAAAAGATAGAAACTTTAGTGTTAAGAAACGCTTTAGAAAAAGTATTTGATGATAAAGTTTTTACAAAAAACAATAAAACAATAATTTTTTAAAAGCATAAATTTAATTCATTTTATAAATTTCGTTTGTTTATAAAACCGCCAAACAAACGAAATTTATAGATTTTATTTCAAACACCACCTAAGCTAAATTATCCAAACAAACGAAATTTAACCCAAAAACTTCGTTATAGCAAATATAACACCCCCTTCTAGTTAGCTTTTTAGTCTAGTTTGCCAAAACAACAATTTACTAAATTTCGTTTGTTTATATAAAAACTACTTTAAAATAAAACCGCTAGATAATCAAAATTACAAACAATGTTACTAAAAACTATAAAACAATACAAAAATTACATTTAAGTAGCGATTTTTAAGATTTTTTGAGCTTAATTTTTTCTAGGTGGTATAATATGCAAAATTTCCAACTTTTACTAAAGGGTTTATCGTGAAGTCTTATTTGCAGGATTTAAAATCCGAATTTAGTGGCTATGATAAAACTAGATTTTTCAAAGATATCATGGCAGGTATTACGGTAGCTGCTGTTGCTATACCACTTGCACTTGCATTTGGTGTTAGTAGTGGTGCAACTGCTGCGTCTGGGCTTTTAACGGCTGTTGTTGCTGGTTTTGTGATAGGAATGCTAGGTGGAGCGTATTATCAAATATCAGGTCCAACGGGTGCTATGGCAGCTATACTTATGAGTATCACCGCTCAGTATGGAATGTCTGGTATTTTTGTGGCAACTGTTATGGCTGGGATTTTTTTAATTCTTGCTGGAGCTTTACATTTAGGTAGAGTTATAGCATATATACCAATGCCTGTTATCACGGGTTTTACATCAGGTATCGCTGTGATTATCGCTCTTGGGCAGCTTGATAATTTTTTTGGAGTTAGCTCAAGCGGAACAACAACGCTTTCAAAAATCATAAGCTATTTTACAAACGGTTTTTTACCCGATATCTCAACTACTATTTTAAGTCTTCTTACGGTAGCGATAATGGTTTTTTATCCCAAAAAATTAAGCAAAATAGCACCATCTTCTTTAGTAGCTATCATACTTATAACCATAATATCTATTATATTACCATTAGATGTAGCAAGAGTTGGTGCTATACCTTCTACCATTTTTTTAGATGAAAGATTAAGCCTTGATAGCTTTACACTATCAAATATACAAGGACTTATCATGCCAGCTGTTAGTATAGCAGTGCTAGGTATGGTTGAAAGTCTTTTATGTGGAGCTAGTGCGGGAAGAATGGTTGGCGGTAGATTAAAATGCGATAGAGAGCTTGTCGCACAAGGTATAGGAAATATCTTAGTTCCTTTTTTTGGCGGAATTCCAGCTACCGCAGCTATAGCTAGAACAAGCGTTGCTATAAAATCAGGTGCTACAACTCGTCTAGCAGGTATGATACATGCTTTGGTTTTACTCATTTCTATGTTTAGCTTAGGAGCAGTGATGTCAAAAATACCGCTTTGCACTCTAGCTGGAGTTTTGGTAGTTACAGCTTGGAGAATGAATGAATGGAGAACAATAAAATACATCTTTTACAAAAGATTTAAAGGTGCTATGGCTAAGTTTTTGGTAACAATGCTTGCTACAATTGTTTTTGACCTTACGATAGCGATTTTAATAGGTGTTACCCTTTCTTTGGTTTTACTTGTAGCTGAGCTTTCTCATATTAGAATAAAATTTGATTTTATAGATGCTGATAAGCTTACATATCTTAATAAACCACTACCTGCAAAGTATGAAAAAGTAGAAGTTATCTACATAATGGGTGCTGTAATTTTTGCAAACACAGATAGCATTTTAGAGCTTCAAAGTAGAGTTGATGATAAAGTGCCTGTGATTTTTTCTATGCGTGGAACTTCATATATGGATATATCAGGTGCTGGGGCATTTTTGGAGCTAATTAATACAATAAAAAGTAAAAACATACCTGTATTTATCGCTGGTGTAAGTGATGATGTAAAAGCTATGATGACAAAAAGCGGAGTTACTCAAGCTGTAGGAGAAGATAATTTCTACTGGAGCGTAGAAATGATACTAGGTTGATTTACATTATGGGGGGGGGTAAAACTAAATTTCGTTTGTTTTGCTATTAATTTAAAACTATTATTACTAAGGTCAAACAAACGAAATTTATAAAAGATTATCAACAACAAAACCATATAAGCATCAAAAAGTAACATAACCACACAAAATATACATTTATTAAACTAAAAATCATTTCATAATTACTAATAAATTTCCATAAATAAAGTTAGTGTTATAATGGAGCAATTTATTTAAAAAAGGAAAAATAATGCTTACATCTTTTATCGTTTTAGCAATAATTTTATCTATTGCTATTGGTTATGTAACAAAGCTAAATATAGGTATATTTGCAATGATTTTTGCATATATTATAGGTGCGTTTTTTATGGATTTAAAACCTAAAGAAATCATTGCTTTTTGGCCTATTTCTATATTTTTTGTTATATTTGCAGTTTCGCTGTTTTATAACTTTGCAAGTGTAAATGGAACACTAGAAAAACTAGCAGCATTTTTAATCAAAAAATTTGAAAATTATCCTTATTTTTTGCCTTATGCTATATTTTTAGTATCTGCATTAATTGCTGCTATGGGAGCTGGATTTTACAGCGTGCTAGCGTTTATGGCTCCTATTACATTTTTACTATGCGAAAAAACGGGGCTTGATAGAGTTGGTGGTGCAATGGCGATTAACTATGGAGCTTTAGGCGGGGCAAATTTTCCAACTTCACAAAGCGGAATAATATTTCGTGGTTTGATGGAAAAAGCTGGAGTTAGTCAAGAAGTAGCGTTTAATGATGCGTTTGTGATATTTTTATTTACATTTATTTTGCCTATTTTTGTGATTACATTTTTTGTTTTAAAAGCTAAGAAAAACAATGTAAAAATAAACCTTTTAGATGAAGTAATAACTTTTGATAAAAAACAAAAAACAACACTTATTTTAATGGTTTTAATGATGTGTTTGGTGCTTGTTTTTCCACTACTTCACATAGCTTTTCCAAATGCTAAAATAATAAGTTTTATAAACTCAAAAATAGATATAGGCCTAATTGCAATCATTTTTGTAGCTATATCTTTGCTTTTAAAATTAGGCGATGAAAAAAAGGTGGTAGCTCTCATTCCTTGGGGAACTTTGATTATGATTTGTGGGGTTGGGATATTAGTAAGTATTGCTACAAAAGCTGGAGTTATAAATGAGTTATCAGGCTTTGTAGAAACTAATGTGCCTAAAATTACTATTCCTATAATGATGATGATAATAGCTGCTATTATGTCGCTATTTTCTAGTACATTAGGTGTGGTTACTCCTGCACTTTTCCCACTTGTGCCTACTTTAAGCCTTGCTAGTGGATTTAGTGAAGTTGTGCTTTTTACTTGTATAGTAATTGGAGCTCAAGCAAGTGCGATTTCTCCATTTAGTTCTGGTGGCTCACTTGTGCTTGGTGCTATTTCAAACGAGCATAAAGATAGCTTGTTTAAAGGCTTGATTGTTAAGGCTATACCTATTGGTTTTGTTGCAGCGGTTATTGCTGGAATTGTTGTTATGAATATTTTTTAAGGAGGAATTATGTATATAGATACTCATGCTCATATTTTTAGAGCAAACGAAAGTGCTGCTAAAGTAGTCAGATATGTGCCAAATTATGACGCAAGTGCTAAAGAATACTTAGCTAATTTAAAGGCTTTTAATTTTTCCTATGGGGTTTTAATCCAACCTAGTTTTTTAGGTGTTGATAATTCTTATTTACTAAATGCACTTGAAAATGATAACCTAAGAGGTGTTGTAGTTATAAACCCAAACAATATGAATGATTTAATGCATGAAAAAGTTTGCGGACTAAGGCTTAATCTAATAGGAAAAGATAAGCCTAATTTTAATGATTATAAAGATGTTTTAGCGTATTTAAAAGAAAGCAAAAAACACATAGAATTACATAAAGAGCTAGATAAGCTACTTTTTGTTATTGAAGATTTAGCTAAATATGATGTAAAAATTATGATAGACCATCTTGCAAGACCTAGTAAAGATACATTTAAATTATTAGATGAGTTTAGTAATTTCAAAGATTTAGATATTTATTTTAAGGTAAGTGGTTTTTATAGATTAGATGATGATTTGGCGTTTAGCAAAGATGTTTTTGATAAATTAAAAGATATATTTAGTATAAAACGCTTTGTTTATGGAAGCGATTGGCCACATACAAACTATGAAAGCAAAATAAACTACGAAAAAGCTTTAAGTGATTTTTGTTTTGTAGCAGGCGAACATAAAGATATCATCTTAAAAGATAACGCTAAAGAACTCTTTTTTATTTAAGTCAGATTAGGAATTTCGTTTTGAAATTCCTATTTTAATTTTTTATAAACTAATTAGTTTTAAGCATAAAACACTTTTTACAGTTTAAGGCGTAATTAAGAATGGGGGGGGGTAAAATGCTTTTTGTAATTTTTAGAAGGAGTTTTTTATGTCTTATGTAAATCAAGTATTAGGTGCCGATGAAAGCATTGTTGCAAAGGCAAAAGTTAGTGTTTTTGCTTTTTTAGGTGATTTTTTTGCTATTTTAGTTTTGGCGTTTTTAAGTATTAGCGGGAGTTATTTTTTTGCTATACCCATTTTAATTATTTTACTCCGTATATACATACTCATCACAACAACAGAGCTTGTTTTAACAAATAAAAAAGTCATAGCAAAATTTGGCTTTATTAGAAGAGACACAATAGAAGTAAGATTAGAAAAAATAGAAAGCATTAGAGTTGGTCAAGGAATTCTTGGTAGGATTTTTAACTATGGCACAATATTTGTAAATAGTGCTGGTTCTTCTGCACCAATTCCACTAATTCATACACCGATTAATTTTAAAAGAAGTGTAGA
>CAZYDK010000094.1:0-5802 GCA_964646025.1 uncultured Campylobacteraceae bacterium
TCACAATCCGCAACACCACCTGCATTTAAGTTCAAAGCCAAAAAACTAATCGCTACTAATGAAAGCTTATATCTCATAAAAATCCTTCACAATAAAATTTATAGTATTTTACAATAATTTTACAAAACAAAAAAGAATTAAATATAATCAAACATAGTAAATAATTAATAAATGTTTAAAAAATTAACATAAATCAATTTATAAAGCAAAAAACAATTCATAAAAATACAAACAAACGAAATTTAAAAACTCCGCATTAAAATCTAAATTTCGTTTGTTTGAAGCAAAATTTTATAATAAATCAAATAAACAAAGCTTTTTTAACTTGCTCTATCTTTGCTTTTGCTAAAGCTGAAGCTTTTTTAGCTCCAAGGCTTAAAATCTCATCTATCTCGTTACTATTTGCCACTAGTCTTTCATATTCATCTCTAGCGTTTTTAAAATACTCCCATATCACATCTGTTAGATATAGTTTAAAATGCCCATACCCTTCTCCACCCCTTTCATATCTAGCTTGTAAGTCTTTTTGCTCTGCTTCATTTAAGAAATTACAAGCTATCTTGTAGATATTGCACTCTCTCCAGTCTTTTGGGTCTTCTAGCGGTGTGCTATCACTTACGATTTTTCCAATTTGTTTTTTAAGGCTTTTATAATCTGTAAAAATATCAATGGTATTTTTATAACTTTTACTCATTTTTGCACCATCAACCCCTACTATTGTTTGAGTTTGTTCTTCAACCAACGCTTCTGGCAAAACAAACACATCGCCAAATTCGTTGTTGATTTTCATAGCTATATCACGAGTGATTTCAACATGTTGGATTTGGTCTTTGCCAACAGGCACTTTTTGTGCGTCAAAAAGCAAAATATCAGCCGCCATAAGCACAGGATAAGAAAAAAGCCCATGATTTGCACTTATGCCTTTTGCTACTTTGTCTTTATAGCTGTGAGCACGCTCTAGTAGTCCCATAGGGGTAAATTGTGATAGTATCCAGTAAAGCTCAAGCACTTCTTTAACATCACTTTGAAGATAAAAAATGCTTTTGTGTGGGTCAAGCCCTAAAGCTAGAAATGCTGCTGCTGCTTTTTTTACATTATCTTTAAAAACACTCGCACTTTGCTTATCTTTTAACACACTTGTCATAGCGTGATAATCCGCTATAAACATTATCATATCGCTACTACTTTGTCTATCAAGCATAGGTTTTATAGCACCAAAATAATTCCCTATATGTAAATCCCCACTAGGCTGAAGCCCTGTAAATACTCTTGTCAAAATATATCCTTAAAATCAAAATAACACAATGTTAGCTTAAAATTACTAAAATCTACAAGCTTAAAAAATTATCTTTAAACAAAGCTTTTAAAATAAAATTAATTTAAAAATTTTAAAATAGCGTTTTATAAAATACATTTTAGGAGATTTAATGGACTTAATCTTACAACTTATAATTTTACTTGGTTGTATTTTCTTAGGAGTTAGACTCGGTGGAGCTGCGATTGGCTTTACTGGTGGTCTTGGTGTGCTTTTGCTTGGATTTATTTGCGGAGTAAAACCTGGTAGCATTCCTTGGGATGTTATCTTAATCATAGCAGCGGTAATTTCAGCTATCGCTACTATGCAAGCTGCGGGTGGGCTTGATTATATGGTAAATATAGCTGAACGCATACTTAGAAAAAATCCAAAACATATAAACTTTCTAGCCCCTTTTGTTACATATATGCTTACGATTTTAGCAGGGACTGGTCATACTGCGTTTTCTGTTATACCTGTGATTGTTGAAGTTGCAAAAAGTAAAAATATCCGCCCTTGCGTTCCGCTTAGTCTTGCTGTGGTATCAAGCCAGATAGCAATTACTGCAAGTCCGGTGAGTGCGGCTGTTATATATATGAGCGGTGTTATGGAAAAATTTGGCATTAGCTATCCTATGCTACTTTTAATCTGCATTAGCTCAACACTTCTTGGGGTTTTTGTTTGTTCTTTAATCGTTGGCTTAGTTGCTAAAACAGACCTTTTAAAAGATAGCGAGTATTTAAAGCGTCTTGAAGCTGGATTAATAAAAAAAGCAGAAAATAATCAAGATAAAAAAACATTCACAAAAGAAGCTAAGCTTAGTGTTTTAGTGTTTATACTTGGAGTGCTTTTTGTTGTTTTATATGCTAGTGCGATTTCTAAAAACATAGGACTTATAAAAGATGTGGTGATAAGCCGTGATGCTGCGATAATGGGTATCATGCTAACAGTTGCAGGTATAAATACAATGCTTTGCAAAATAGACATAAGCAAAATCCCTGAACTTAGCACTTTTAAAAGTGGTATGGTAGCTTGTATATGTGTTTTTGGTGTGGCTTGGCTAGGAAGTAGCTTTGTGGACGCTCACAAAGAAGAGATAGGCACATTTGCAAACAATATGGTTTCATCATATCCGTTTTTACTAAGCGTTGCGTTTTTCTTTGCTTCAATGCTACTTTATTCACAAGCAGCAACAGCAAAAGCACTTGTACCTACAATCATCGTAGCACTTGGAATGGGTAGTATAGGTGATGGTGGAGCTATAATAGCAAGTAGCGAAGGAGTGCAAAAAGCTTATATAATCTTAGCGTCTTTCCCTGCTGTTAGTGCGTTGTTTGTTTTGCCTACTTATCCAACACTTCTTGGTGCGGTTCAAATGGATGATACAGGTAGCACAAAAATAGGTCGCTTTGTTTTCAATCATAGCTTTTTCTTACCAGGGGTTTTAGCGATAACTCTTTGTGTGGCTTTTGGATTTGTTATAAGCAAAGCATTGATTTAATAAATTTCGTTTGTTTGTGGGGGGGTTAATGCACCGATTTTTGACAAAAGTTTAAATTTCGTTTGTTTAGGCGTTTTAGCCAACTAGACTAGAACCTTAAATTAGAGGGGGTGGCGGTGCTACCCGTCTTTGTGGGCTTTGGGATTGGTTTTGGTTTTTATTGTTTGCGATGATTTGGTTTTATTTTGTTGTTTTGGTGGGCTAAATTTCGTTTGTTTAAAGCTTTTACAAACCCTAAACAAACGAAATTTGGGGCTAGTTTTGACAACACATAGTTTTACTTTGGTTTATAAATTTCGTTTGTTTGACTAACCTAAAAAAGCGTCACAAGATGGTGCCGTCGCCCCACCCCCTAGCTTTTTAGTCTAGCCACTTTAAACAAAGCAAGATAATAAAACCAACCCCACCAAACAAAAAACAAAAGCCAAACAAACCCCAACAAGCGATAAGGGGAGGTTAAGCTTAGATTTATATATCTTATATATGATTTTGTGATGAGTTTTTAGGGGAGCTTTGGCTGAGAGTAGGATTTATCCTTGACCCTTTGAACCTGATTTGGGTAATTCCAACGAAGGGAAAGAATGAAAGATTTTATAAATAAATACATAAGCATTATTTTTTGGCTAGGCTTTATATTATTATGGCAAGTGTTAAAAGATTATGAGCTTTTACCAAAATACATATTGCCATCTCCACTTGAAATTATCAAGGCTATATTTAACAACTATCAAGAGATATTACATCATAGTTTTATAACTATTTTTGAAACATTTTTGGGGCTTTTTTTTGGTGTTATTTGTGCTTGTGTTTTAGCGTATTTTATGAATAAATACAAAGTTGTTTATAAAATAATACACCCTTTTTTTATCATTTTACAAACCATACCCACAATAGCTATTGCCCCACTTTTGGTTCTTTATCTAGGATATAACATAACCCCAAAAATAGTTTTAATAACAATAACAACCACATTTCCGATACTAATAAGTCTTTTAAATGGACTTTTAAATTATGATAAAGATTATGAGTTTTTACTAAAAAGCTTTAATGCAAAATCAAAACATATATGGATATATCTTAAAATCCCAACTTGCTTACCTTACTTTTTTGCTGGATTAAAAGTAGCCTTGTCTTACGCATACATAAGTGCGGTTGTATCTGAGTGGCTTGGGGGTTTTAGTGGGCTTGGAGTTTATATGATACAAGCAAAAAAACTTTTTGAATATGATTTGATGTTTGCTATCATAATAATAGTTTCCGCTTTAAGTCTTTTTAGTGTTTGGATAATAAAAATTATAGAAAAATCTATCTTTAAATGGAGGAAAGTATGAAAAAAAGTGTTTTTTTTATTTTAGCATTTTTGGTTTTGCTTGGATGTAGCGATGATAAAAAAAGTGATTTAAAAGAAGTGGATTTGGTGCTTGATTTTGTGCCAAACACAAACCACACGGGGATTTTTGTGGCGATTGAGTATTTAAAAAAAGAAGGTATAAAATTAAATGTCTTATCAGCCCCTGAAGATAGCACAAGCGACCTTGTCATAAGTGGCAAAGCACCATTTGGCATATATTTTCAAGAGTCAATGGGTGCAAAACTGAGCCATAATGCCCCTATCACAGCTGTTGCAGCTATCATAGAACATAATACTAGCGGGATTTTATCTTTAAAAGATTTAAATGACTTAACACTCATAAAATACGGTAGTTGGAGTGACCCAGTTGAGCTTAGTATGATAAAGCATATTTTTAAAAAGCAAGGTTTAAATGATTATACCTTTGTGCCAAACACCGATTCAAACTCCATATCAAGCTTAAAAAACGACCTTTTTAATGCTTGTTGGGTTTATTATGCTTGGGACGGAGTTTTGGCTAAAGAAAACCTAAAAGACATAAAATTTACATACCTTAAAGATATAGATAATGTTTTTGACTACTATTCGCCGATAATCATCGCAAACAACGAGTATTTAAAAAACAACAAACAGCAGGCAAAAGCTGTGATAAAAGCTATCAAACAAGGCTATATCTACGCTATGCAAAACCCAGAACAAGCAGCAGACATTCTCATAAAATACGCCCCAAATCTTAAAAACAAACGAAATTTCATCATCTCATCACAAAAATATCTCTCCACAAGATACGCCCAAAACCCACAAAAATGGGGCGAGATAGACGCAAAAAGGTGGAATGATTTTTATGAATGGCTAAACCAAAACCAAATCACAAAAAACCCTATCCCTTTGAATGTGGGCTTTTCTAACGAGTATTTAAATGATTAAGCTTGAAGTAAAAAATCTTAGCTTTAGTTACGAAGATAAAATCATTTTAAATGATATAAACTTTAGCCTTAAAAGTGGCGTGATAGCTACTATTTTAGGGGAAAGTGGAGTTGGCAAATCAACGCTTTTTAATCTTTTGGCTGGATTTATACATGGTAGTGGGGAAATTGTGATAAATATGCGTGATGATGAAAGGTTAAAATTTGCATATATGCAACAAAAAGACCTTTTGTTTGGGCATAAAAATGTGCTAGAAAATATAATGATACCGCTTAAAATAAACGGATTTAAGAGCAACGAAGCTAAAAAAATCTGCATAAATTTACTTGATGAGTTTAATCTTAGCGAATATGCCAAAATGTATCCAAATGAGCTAAGCGGTGGGCTTAAAAAACGCATAAGTTTTATAAGAGCTATGAGCTTAAAAGCTAGTGTGTATTTACTTGATGAGCCATTTACTGGGCTTGATGAGATGAATAAAAAGCGTATTTATGAATGGTTTTTAAAATTGCAAAAAAAATATAATCTAAGTGTGCTTTTAATCACTCACGATTTAAGCGAGGCTAAGGCTTTAAGTGATGAAATATATGTCCTTAAAAAATCTATAAATGGTGCTAGGCTTGAGCCTATGAAAAGCTGATTTTAAAAATACCGTTTAAAAGCTTTTATATAAACTAATTTTGTAGCTTTGATTTTATGCTTTTTTTGTCTTTGTAAATACGGCGTTTT
>CAZYDK010000095.1:0-5769 GCA_964646025.1 uncultured Campylobacteraceae bacterium
TTAAACAAACGAAATTTATTTAAAATCTAAATTTCGTTTGTTTGTGGGTTAAAACATTCCTAATTTTCTTAATTCTTCTTGATATAGCTTTTCAAAGATTAGTTCGTATTCTTCGCTACCAGGAACTATCTCTCTTTTGTAGTTTGAGATTTTATCATATACGATATCTTCTATTTTTGAGTAGCTTTTTAGGTATTCATCAATAGCGTTGAAGATTACATTTTTAACTCTATTTTCACTTACATTAAAGTTTATAATATCTTCATCAATTAGCTTATCCATTATGTTGTGAGCTAGTTTGTTAAATCTATCATCATAGTTTAGCTCAAATCCAGATTGTTCTGCTAGATTTTTTTTGATAAGCCAAAACATATTTCTTCTATCAATTTGCATCATATCAATTTCTAATTCTTTTTCTTCCAAAAGCTCATTAGCTTTTGCTTCAAGATTTTTTTCTATGTTTGCATTGTTTTCTAAAACGATATTGATGATTTTTTTAATCTCATCTAAAGTGCCTACTATTTTTATAAAACCACAATTTAGCATATCAAGACTGATTTTGTTTGTAATGTATGGTATGTGTGCTAGTTTTATTTTCATGATATTGCCTTTAATTTTTTTTAAATATTATAAATATTAGCCCTTAAAAAAATGCTAAAACAAATAAATTTTATTAAATACTTTTGGTATAAGTGATAAGATTTTCAAACTCTCCAAAATCTGAGTAAAAACTCTTATCTGGTTTTGCTATGATTTTATAATCAAATATACCATTATAATACGCATGTAAAAACATTCTTTTTGAGTTATTTCCCTCATATTTGCTATCGCCAACCACTCCATGCCCTATGTGTGCTAGATGTAGTCTTATTTGGTGTGTTTTACCTGTGATGATTTTAACTTCTACTAATGTTTTTTTACCGCTTATTAAAAGTGGTCTTACATAAGTTATAGCTTCATCGCCTTTTGGGCTTATTTTTGAAAATGCGCCATTTTCTGTTTTGATTGAAAGTATTGGCTCATTTATGATTATTTCTTCACTGATTATGCCTTTTACAACAGCTATATAAACTTTTAAAACTTTATGATTTTTGTATTCGCTTATAGCTTTTTTTCTAAATTCTTCATTTTTACAAGCAAGAATTACGCCACTTGTTTGTTTATCAAGTCTGTTTAAAAGTTTGTATTTTTTATCAGTAAAAAAATCAGAGTTTAATCCATAAGGCTTGTTAAAAGCTATTAAATTATCATCTTCAAATATAGTTTTTACATCTTGTTTTGCAACGACTAATTTTGCGTTTGTAGAGATGACAGCTCTTGCTACTTCAAGCTGTTTTCCTGCATAACTTACCAAACCATCATCTATTAGTTGCTTAGCTTTTGCGTTTGATATTTTTTCTTGTATTGCTAAGACTTTATAAGCTTTTTCTTTCATGATTTTTCCATATATTTAGTGATTTCTTTTTCATCAAAACTACTTTGTTTTGAAATGATTTTTGATTTTGATATGTTTTTAGGATTTATGTTTTTAATCTCATCAATATCGCAAAAACATATACCATCAACATATTTATAAAGCTCTTTTTGATTGAAAATATATCTACCGCTTATGATTTTACTTTCAAAAAAAGCTGGTTCTAAGGCATTATGCCCACCTATTTTATCTACAAAAGACCCACACATAAAAACAACATCACTTATAGCATAAAAATCATTTAATTTTCCAAGAGTATCAAGCAAAAATATATCGCTTTTTAAATACCCTTTATCATCTTCGCTATATTTTAAGGTATTTTTTTTATATGAAAGTATCATCTTATAAACACTTTCAAACCTTTCAGGATGTCTTGGTGCTACAACTACTACATAATCTTTAAAATAATCATTTGCAAAAATACCATCTAGTAACTTTTTTTCTTCATTTTCATGTGAACTTGCTATGATACAAAGTTTTTTATCTGGTTTATCAAGTTTGTTTATATTTGGTTTGTTACCAAGTTTTAAATTCCCACAAACTTTGACATTTTTAGCGCCTAAACTTTCTAACCTTTGTTTATCTATATCGCTTTGTGCATAAACTTCATCAATATAGCTAAAAATTTTTTTATAAAAAAATGCAAATTTTTGGTATTTTTTCACACTTTTATCAGAAATCCTAGCATTTAAAAGTATGATTTTTGAGCCATTTTTTTTAGCTAAACATACCAAAATTAGCCAAAGTTCAGCTTCAAAAATCACTAAAACCTTTGATTTAAAAAGCCACAAAGGAAGAAGTATTTCAAATGGCAAAAACGCTACATTTGATGATATTTTCTTTGCGTTATCAAATCCTGTTTGAGTTATCGCTGTGATATTTACGCTGTATTTTTTTGATAAAGATAAAACCAAGTTTTTAATAGCATTAATCTCGCCAAAACTACAAGCATGAAAATGTATATCACAATCTTTTAACTTTGGATTTTTATATAAAAAAAATCTTGCTTTTAGGCTGTTTTTATACTTATCTTTGCAAAATGAAAGTAAAAGTATAAAAACAAAAGAAAAAAGATAAAAAACACAAGCCAAAAAAACATAAACTAGCAACATATTTTTTATCTTTTAGCATAAAATTATTCTTGTTCTTTATAAACTATACGACCACAATGTGGGCAAGTGTTAATCTCATCATCTTTTAAGATTTTATTGTAAGTTGTATCATCAATTCTCATAAAACAACCATAACAAGCTTGTTTTTTCACTGGAACTACCGCTGTATTTTTAGCCCAATTTTTAATTTTTTCATAAAAACTTAGCACTTTTGTGTCTATTTTTAATGTAAGTGCTTGTTTTTTTTCATAAACTTTATTCATTTGTTCGTTGATAGCTGCTGTTTGTTTGTTTGTTTCTTCTTTGATTTCTTGTATTGATTTTGTGATTTGCTCTAATGCTGTTTGCTTATCTTCTTTTTCAGCTTTTTTTGCATTTTCAATTTTTTCTAGTCTTTCTATCTCGTCATTTGCGGCACCTAGCTGTTCTTTTGCTATCTCTTCTTCAAGCTTTAATGCTTGTGCTTCTTTTTCTGTTTTTATATTAGCGTATTTTTTTTGGCAATCTTTGATTTTCTCGCTAAATTCAGCTATGTGTGTATTGTTTTGTCTTTTTTGTATTTTTAGCTCATCTAAACTAGCATCTATGTTTGCTATTTCTTGTTTTAGTTCTTCTATCTTTTCTTCTTCGTTTTTTAGCTTTGCATTAATGCTTTCAAGACGAGGTGTAAAACTTTCTATTTCTTTGTCAATGTTTGATAATTCAACGATTTGCTTTAAATAATTGTTCATGAAAATTCCTTCAAAGTGTTAAAAATGGATTTTTATAATCTTTAATTATAATTCTTTTTGAAAAATTTTGCAAATGATTTTTTAAAATGGGCTCTAAAATTTCTCCAAAATACCTTTCGCTTTCAAAGTGGTTTATATCAATAAGTCCGGTACCATTTTCTTTGCACTCAAAAGCAAAATGGTATTTTAAATCTCCAGTTAAAAAATAATCCACATCGCTATCTAGCTCATTTACTAGCTCACTTCCACTTCCTGTGCAAATAGCTATTTTTAAGACCTTATCTTTTGTTTTAACACATCTTAAAAAATCAACTTCTAATGATTTTTTAATATGCTTTACAAACTCATCAAAACTAAAATCAACATCGCAATAAATCAAAAAATCATTTTTTTTAGAAATTTTAAAGTTTAAAACTTTTGTTGCAAAGTATTCATTTAAATGAGTTTTATCAAAGTTTGTGTGCATTGAGATTAAACCTTGATTTTTTAAAATCATTTGTTTGATGATGTTTTTTGGATAAGCGTTATTTTTAAAATCCTTAATCGGAGAAAAAATAAGTGGATGATGAGTTATAAAAAGCGTGTTTTTAGGAGCGTTTATAGTATCTTCAAGGCTTAAATCAAGCCCTAAATATATACATTCCGCGTCGCCTTGCATATCCACGCAAAGCCCACTTTTATCCCATTCTTCTTGCAAAGAAAATGGACTTATCTCATCAAGTATTTTGTAAATTTCGTTTGTTTGCATAGTCTTTCCAAAAAATATTTTTTTTATACACTAATAAAAAAAACATTATACAATCTCGCTTTTAAATGCAGCTATAAAAAAGGATTTTTATGAAAAAAAGTGTTTTGTTTTTTGTTTTTGCCATTTTAGCTTTGTTAAATGCAAAAGATATAAATATAGCAGCGGCAGCAAATCTTTCAAAGGTTATTTATGAGCTAAAAGATGAGTATTTAAAAACTCATAATGACAACATAAACATAACTTTAAACTCATCTGGTGCTTTGGTTTTACAAATCAACAATAACGCCCCTTATGATATATTTTTATCAGCCGATGAAAATTATGCAAATAATTTAAATAAAAAAGATACAAAATTGTATGCTAAAGGGTGTTTGGCGTTTTATTTTAAAGATAAAGTGCAAGATGAAAAAAAGATAAAAGATATAGTAAAAAATGCGAAATGTGTAGTAGTAGCAAACCCTAAAACAGCACCATATGGTTTAGCGGCTATGGATTATATAGCAAAAAATGGTATGGATATAAGCTTTAAAATGGTTATTGCTCATTCTATCTCACATGCATTAACTCAGGCTAAAAATGGATGTGGTGTTGGGTTTGTAGCACTTGGTAATGCTATTTTTGATGAAGATTTAAGCAAGGATAATTATATAAATCTAGGTTGTTTTATAAAACAAAATGTAGCTTTGTTAAATGAAAATGCAAGAGATTTTTATGATTTTTTAGACTCAAAAGAAGCTAGGGAAATATTTAAAAAATATGGCTATGAATAATTTTAGCTTTAATGTTGATGTGGCGGTGGGGGATTTTAGAGTAAGTGGGGGGTTTACACTAAAAAGCGGTGAAATTTTGGCACTTTATGCAAAAAGTGGGGCTGGAAAAAGCACAATCATAAAATCAATTTTAAACATACATAAAAATACTAGCAAATCCATGATAAATAATGATTTACTAGAGCCTAGCGATATTGGTTTTGTGCTTCAAAATAATTCTTTGTTTGAGAACTTTAATGTATATGAAAATGTTGTATTTTCCACCACAAAAAGCATACTTGAGGATATAAAACTTAAGTTTAAAAAGCATCAAAATCATGATTATTTTATGAAAATCCTTGAAAAAACAGGGCTAAAAGGCTTTGAAAACAAAGATATAAAAAGTCTAAGCGGAGGTCAAAAACAGCGTCTTGGAATTGCTTGTGCTTTGGCAAATAAACCAAAGCTACTTATCTTTGATGAAAGCTTTAATGCATTAGATAAAGATATAAAGCAAGAAATTTTTGACCTTATTTTAGGTCTTAAAAAAGAGCTTAATTTTGCTGTGATTTTTGTAAGTCATAGTGAATTTGATGTTGTGTATTTAGCGGATTTTGTAGTGGGGATAAATGATGGCAAAATCACCCCCAAACAAAGCATAGATGAGTTTATAAACTTGCTAGAAAAAACATTTAGCAAAGATGATAAAAAGTTTTTAGCTCTTGGGGATAGAGTTTTTAAGGTATAAATTTCGTTTGTTTGAAGTTTTGGTGCTTAAACAAACGAAATTTGAGTTTTTATAGATAATAAGCTACTAAAGCACCACCTACAACTAAAGGAATATTATAGAATATAAATGTAGGAATACATACATCTTTTATGTGGTCGCTTTGATTGTCGGCATTAAGCCCAACTGTAATTCCAAGTGTAGCTTCACTTGCAGGTGAGCCTGTAT